>NZ_JBHYGR010000098.1:0-34954 GCF_042738155.1 Kitasatospora sp. NPDC059088
GGGCAGCGCCCCCGCCCCCCCCCCCCCCCCCCGCGGGGGGGGGGGCCCCCACGGCCTGCGGTGCGTCAGTCCCCGGCACCGGCCGGAGCGGCGCCCTCGGCGGCGGGGCGGCCGGTCGCTGGACGGTCGGTCGCGGGGCGGCCGGGCAGCAGCAGGCAGAGCGGCACGGCCGCGGCGGTGAGCGCCACCGACCACCAGAAGGCCTGGTCGAAGCCCTGGGCCAGGGCGGTCGGGGTGCGGATGCCGCCGGTGCCGTGCTGGAGCACCACGGTGAGCAGCGCGATGCCCACCGAGCCGCCGATCTGCTGGGCGACCCTGGTGATGATGCTGGCGTCGGGGATCTCGGCGCGCTCCAGACCGGCGAAGGCGGCACCGGCCGGGGCGATCATGGCGGCGCCCAGCGCGAGGCCGCGGACGAACAGGGCCGCCGCCAGCGGGAGCAGACCGGTGTCGGCGCCGACGAAGGCGAACGGCACGGTGGCGGCGGCGACCAGGACGAAGGCCGCGAGCGAGACCCGGCGGGGGCCGAAGCGGTCGGTGTAGCGGCCGGCCAGGCCGCGGGCCAGCAGCGCTCCGACGCCCTGCGGGATGAGCAGCAGGCCGGCGCCGAGCGCGTCCTGCCCGCGCAGCTGCTGGAAGTACAGCGGCAGCAGCAGCATCGGCCCGTACAGGGCGACGCCGCCCAGGAAGAGCAGGGTGGCGGAGGAGGCCACCGAACGGTGGCGGAACAGTCGCACGCCGACCAGGGCGCCCTCGGGGCGGGCCAGCGCCCGGGTGGTGAAGCCGGCGACCAGGGCGAGCCCGCCGAGCAGCGGGACGAGCACCTCGGCGGTGGCGAAGCCGCCCCGGCCGTCGACCCGGGAGAGGCCGTAGATCACGGCGGCGCAGCCCGGGGAGAGCAGCAGCATGCCGAGCACGTCCGGCCGGGCGCGCGGCCGGTCCGGGCCGGGGCGGTCGTCGGGCAGGTCGCGGCGGGCGAGCAGCACGCCGACGACGCAGAACGGGATGTTGACGAGGAACAGCCAGCGCCAGTCGGCGACGTGCAGGATCAGTCCGCCCAGCACCGGGCCGAGGATCGGGCCGAGCGCGGTGGGCACGGTGATGATCGCCATCACCTTGCCGGTGTTGCGCCCCTTGGCGGCCTGCATCAGCAGGGTGCTGACCAGCGGCATCATCAGCCCGCCGGCGACGCCCTGGACGATCCGGAAGGCGATCAGGGAGGCCGCGTCCCAGGCCAGGGCGCTGAGCACGGAGCCCAGCAGGAAGCCGAGGAGGGCGGCGATCCAGAGCCGGCGGCCGCCGAACCGCGCCTGGGCCCAGCCGGCCAGCGGGATGGTGACGAACACGGCGAGCAGGTAGCCGGTGCCCACCCACTGGACGGTGGAGAGCGGGGCGTGCAGCCGCTCGGCGAGGTCGTCGAGGGCGACGCTGACGATGGTGGTGTCGAAGACGACGGCGAGGGCGCCGGTGATCAGGGTGACGGCCAGCCGCCACACGGCGGGGTCCACCCGGTCGGGGCCGGACGGCGTGGCGGCGGGCGCGGGTGCGGCGGCGGGGTCGGTGCGGTGGGGGGTGCCCACGACGGCTCCCTTAGATACAGAGTTCTATCTTACGGCGGCCAGAGTAGGGCGCTAGGATAAGAAAGACAAGTCTTCCTAACGGAGGGATCGGCGATGGCCGAGCGACGCCGCGGGCCGGCACTGGAGAAGGCACTGCTCGACGCGGCCTGGGCGGAACTCGCCGACCACGGCTACGCCCGGTTCACCATGGACGCCGTCGTCAAGCGCGCCGGCACCAGCCCGCCGGTCCTCTACCGGCGCTGGCCCAACCGCGACGAACTGGCCCGCGCCGCCATCGGGCACGCCGTCCGGGGGGCCCGGATCGACACCCCCGACACCGGGAGCCTGCGCGGGGACGTCCTCACCCTGATGCGGGAGATCAACACCACCCGGGTCGAACTCATCACCGTGGTGCAGATGCACCTGGCCGGCTACCGCCAGGAGTCCGGCACCAGCCCCGCCGACCTCGTCGACCCCCTGGTCACCGGCCGCGCCGAAGCACTCGACCTGCTCTTCGCACGCGCCGCCGCCCGCGGCGAGGTCGACCCGGCCCGGCTCACCCCCCGACTCAAGTCGCTCCCCTTCGACCTGCTGCGCCTCCAGATCCTCACCACGTTCGCGCCCGCGCCCGACGACGTCCTGGAGGAGATCGTCGACACCCTCTTCCTGCCCCTGCTGCACTGACCGCGGGCGGCGGCCCGCCGGACCGCTCCGACGACCCGGCCGCTCAACCGCTCAACCGCTCAGCGGCTCGGCCATGGCGACGGCGACCCGGCGGGGCGGGGTGAAGGGCTCGCGGGCGTGGGCGGTCAGCATGTTGTCGAGCATCACGACGTCGCCCTCCCGGTAGTCGAAGCGCGTCGCGGCCCTGCGGTAGCAGTCCCGCACGTGCGCCATCACGTCGTCCGGGATCCGGCCGCCGTCGCCGTAGTAGGTGTTGTTGGGCAACTCCTCGGCGGCGAAGAGGGCTTCGAGGCCGGCCCGGACACCGGGCGAGAGGGTGGACAGGTGGAACATCGCCGCGTGGTTGAACCAGACCGGCTCACCGGTCCCCGGGTGGGTCCGGACGGCGTCGCGGACCACCCGGGTGCGCAGGGTGCCGTCGTCGAGCCACTCGGGCTCGATCCGGTTGGCCGCGCAGTAGGCCGCCACCTCGTCCCGGTCGGTGGTCCCGAAGACCTCCTGCCAGGGCAGGCCGAAGCCGGGGCCGAAGTTGCGCACCAGCATCCAGCGCCGCCGGGTGAAGTCGGCCAGCACCTCCGGGTCGAGCAGCCGGAGGATCTCCCGGCAGTCGGCCAGCGGGGTCGCGCCGCGGTCGGCGGGCGGCTGGACGCAGTGGAAGAACAGCGTCATCGGCCAGGAGGCCTGGTACGAGTTCTCGTTGTGGAAGAAGATCTCCTCCCGGGCCGGGTGCTCGGTCGAGGTGTAGACCCCGCCCTGGATCCGGCTGCGCGGGGACGACTTCTCCTGGTACGCGAGCGGCGGGCCGGCCAGTCGGCGGACGGTCTCCTCGAAGTCCTCGACGCCCCGCAGCGCGAAGCCGCGCAGCAGCACGGCCCCGTGCTCGCGGACCAGCTCCCTGATCCGCGCCCGGTGCTGCCGCGCGTGGTCGACCAGCAGGGTCGACGCCCGGTCCGGCTCGATCCGGTACGGGAGCGTCATCGGGCGCTCACCGCCGACGCGGGCCGCGCGGACCCCGGCTCCGACTCCTGGTCCTGCTCCTGTTCCGACTCCTGCTCCAGGGCCGCGCTGAGCGAGCGGATCGTCGGGTGGTCGAGCAGCATCCGGCTCTCCAGCCGGATCCCCAGCCTGGCCGCCCGGCCCGCCACCAGCAGGGTGGCGACCGAGTCGCCGCCGACGTCCAGGAAGTGGTCGTCGATCCCGACCTCGTCCAGGCCGAGCACCTCCTGCCAGATCCCGGCCAGTGCCTGCTGCACCGGGGTGACCGGCGGGGCACTCGGGCCGGAGGCCTCGACGGGGGCGTCCGGGAGGCGGGAGCGGTCCACCTTGCCGTTCGCGGTCAACGGCAGGTCCTCCACCGGCACCACCACCGAGGGCACCAGGTAGCCGGGCAGCACCTCCCGGGTCCAGGCCCGGATCGCCTCCGGCTCCGGCCGCGCCCCGGGCCGGCCGGTCACGAAGGCGATGATCCGTCGGGTCTCCCCGACGTCCCGGACCACGGCGGCCGCGGCCGCCACCTGCTCGTGCCGCTGGAGCACCGCCTCGATCTCCCCCGGGCTGACCCGGTGGCCGTTCACCTTCGCCTCGTCGTCCAGTCGGCCGACGAACTCCACCGAGCCGTCCGGGAGGTAGCGTCCCGCGTCGCCGGTCCGGTAGAGCCGGCTGCCGGGCGGCCCGTACGGGTCCGGGACGAAGTGCCCGGCGGTCGGGCCGGGCAGCCCCGCGTACCCGCGTGCCAGGCCAGCTCCCCCGATGTGGATCTCCCCGGTGGCCCCGACCCCGGCGATCCCCAGGTCCGGATCCAGCACGTACTGGCGGACGTTGGCGATCGGCCGGCCGATCGGCACGGCCGGTCCGACCGGGAGCGGGGCGGACACGAAGGCGGCCGAGGAGCCCACCGTGGCCTCGGTCGGGCCGTACTCGTTGACCACCCGCAGCTGCGGCATCCGCTCCAGCCACGGGCGCACCAGCTCGGTCGGCAGCGCCTCCCCGCCCACCACGAAGGTGCCCACCTCGGGGGTGTGGAAGGACAGCGGGAGGGCGTGCTCCAGCATCCGCAGGTGCGCCGGGGTGAGCTTGACCAGGTCGAACCGGACGCCCTGGCGCAGCAGTTCGGCCAGTTCGTCGACCCCCTGGCCGTCCGGGACGATCCGGACGCCGGCGCCGGTGACCAGCGGGGCGAGCAGGCCGGTGAGCGTCAGGTCGAAGGTGAGCGGGGTGTGCAGCGCGGCGCCCTCGGCGGCGGGGTCGCCGGTGAGGTAGGCGCGGGCGGCGTGGTCCACGTAGTTGGCGAGCGCCTGCTGTTCGATCAGCACGCCCTTCGGCCGGCCGGTGGAGCCGGAGGTGTAGAGCACGTAGGCGAGGTGGTCCGGCCGGACCGCGACCGGCTCCAGCGGGCGTCCGCCGCCGTGGTCCACGTCCAGCACCGGGACCGCCCCGCCGTCGAGGAGCGCGGCGGTGCGGGCGTCGCCGACGACGGCGCAGGGTTCGGCGTCCGCGAGGACGGCCCGGATCCGCTCCTTCGGCCACTCCGGGTCCAGTGGCACGAAGGCGGCACCGGCCCGCAGCACCGCGAGCACCGCGGCGACCAGGGCGGGCGAGCGCGGCAGGCAGATCGCGACCCGCTGCTCCGGCCGGGCCCCGACGGCGTGCAGTCGGCCGGCCAACTCACCGGCCCAGCTGTCCAGTTCCGCGTAGTCGAGGTCGCCGATGCCGGTCAGCAGGGCGGGGCGCCCGCCGTCCCGCTCGGCCCAGCGCGCGAAGCGCCGGTACACCGGCTCGGCCGCCGGGACGGCGGGCCCGGCGGAGAGTTCGGCCAGCCGTTCCGCCGTGACGGCCGGTGCGGCGGTGCTGTCGTGCTCGGCCCTGTCGGGCTCGGCTCTGTTCTGCTCGGCCTGCAACGCGGACTCCTCATTCCTCCCACGCCCCGGTCCGGCCCGGGTCGTTCGGCGAGTTGACTCGACTGCTCGACTGCACGGCGGGGCGGGTGCACAGCGGGGCGACCGCTCCGCCGGGCGGCGACGCCCCGGCGGCTCAGCCCCGCGGCTCGGGCCGCAGTTCGAGGGTGCAGCACTTCGCGGCGCCGCCCGCCTTGAGGAGCTCGGTGGTGTCCACCCCGACCGGGTTGAAGCCGCGCTCCCGGAGCTGCTCGATCAGGCCGGCCGCCGCCTGCGGCAGCACCACGTTGAGGCCGTCCGAGAAGGCGTTGAGGCCGAACACCGCGGCGTCCTGGGCGTCGGCGAGGATCGCGTCCGGGAAGAGGGTCTCCAGGACGGAGCGGCTGCCGGGGGTGAAGGCCGCCGGGAAGTACATCACCTCGGTGTCGGAGAGCACCGAGAGCGCGGTGTCCAGGTGGTAGTGCTCGGGGTTGACCAGGGTCAGCGAGGTGACCGGCAGCCCGAAGAACTCCTGCGCCTCGTAGTGCGAGCGCTGGTCGGTGCGGAAGCCGGTGCCGGCCAGGATCCGCCGCCCGACCGGCAGGTAGTCGCCCTCGCCCTCGTTGACGAACTCGGGCCACAGCACCTCGCGGTAGCCCTGCTGGACGAACCAGGCCAGGTAGGCCGGCCCCTCGGCGGTCCGTTCGACGTGCCGGAACCGGGCCCCGAGGACCTTGCCGTCCACCACCGTCGCGCCGTTGGCGGCGAAGACCATGTCCGGCAGGCCGGGCACCGGCTCGATCACCTCGACGGTGTGGCCCAGCGACAGGTACACCTCGCGCAGCCGCTCCCACTGGAGCAGCGCCGACTCGCGGTCCACCGGCTTCTCGGGGTGCATCCACGGGTTGATGGAGTACGTCACGTCGAAGTGCTGCGGACGACACATCAGGAGTCGGCGCGGGGTGGCCCTCCGGGCTGTCGGCCGTATCGGCTCGGGCTGAGTACCGCCACTGGACACAGGGATCTCCTCTGCGATGGTGGTTTCAGGAGAGGGAAAAGGTGCCGGGTCGCCGTGCGGACCGCGGCGCCGGTGGGGTTCACGAGGGCCAGGTCACGAAACGCCGCCACCGCAACGATCCTGACATGTCATCGGCAAGCCCACAATCACCCGACCCTAGCAGTCGACCTGCCCATTGTCCCGGGTGTTCATGCCAGGAACGGCCGACCGGACTCCGCCGCTCCGCCCCTCCGGCGGACGGCCCGCACCCCGCGACCCCGGCGACATACCGGGCACAACCGCTCCGTTACCCCTCCAACCGCCGCAGGGGGGATCAATGATCCGGGGCCTTGACTTTCCCGGGCGTCAGTCAATAGCTTGCGCCGGAGTGCCCAGATGCCCCGAACCGCGCAATCACGACCCGGCATCGCCGAACTCCACCGGAATTCCGGCGATCCGCGGGAAGGAAAGGTCGGACCGCCGGATGACGAACCAGGACACCGGGACCGGAATTCCGGCCGAGGAACAGCACCCCGCCCTCCGGGAGATCCCGCTCGCCCACCCCCAGGAACGCCTCTGGTTCCTGCACCAGCTCCACCCGGACGTGCCGGTGTACAACGAGCCGGCCGCCTACGGAATCACCGGTGAACTCGACGTCCCGGCACTCACCGAGGCGATCCGCGCGCTGGTCGGACGGCACGAGCCGCTCCGCACCGGATTCGCCGTCCGGGGGGACCGGCCGGTCCAACTGATAGCCGACGAACTGCCCTTCGCACTCCCGGTGGAAAACCTCGGAACGGATGCCGGAGCGGTCCTGCGCCGGCTTTCCGAAGCCGCCTCGCAACCCTTCGACCTGAGCCGCCCCGGGCTTTTCGACATCCGGCTGGCGAAGCTGTCCGAGAACCACCACATCCTGTACCTCAACCTCCACCACCTCATCACGGACGGCCAGTCCGGCCGACTTCTGATCGACGAGATCGGCCGCTCCTACCGGAACGTGAAAACCGGTCTCCCGCCGGTTTCCGAGCCGCTCGCGGTGAGTTATCCACGGTATTCGGTGCAACAGCGCGAGCGCCTCGCCGGCCCCGCGGCCGAAGCCGACCTGGCGTCCTGGGAGTCGGCGCTGACCGGCGTTCCCGGCCTGCTCCGGCTGCCCGCCGACCGCCCGCGCGGGGCCACCCAGGACTTCGCCGGAGGGGACGTCCGCTTCAAACTCTCCGGTTCGTCCACGCAACGCCTCACCGAAGTCGCCAAACAGCACAACGCCTCGCACTACATGGTCCTGCTCGCGGCGTTCACCCTCCTGCTGCACCGGTACTCGGGACAGCGGTCCCTCGTGGTCGGCACCCCGGTCGCGAACCGGCCGGGCGATGGCCTGGAACAGACCCTCGGCTTCTTCGTCAACACCCTCCCGATCCGCAGCGACCACACCCCCGGGCAGACCTTCGCCGACTACCTGGGCGCGCTGCGCGAGACCTGCCTGGACGCCTTCGCCCACCAGGAGACCCCGTTCGACCACATCGTCCAACGGCTCGGGCTGCAGGGCGGACTGAGCCACGCCCCGCTGGTGCAGACGGTCTTCGCGTACAACCACACCCAGCACCGCCCGCACCTGGACGGCCTGGAGGTCCGCCCGCTCGACGTGCGCACCGCGACCGCCCGGTACGAGCTCGGCCTCTACCTGGACCGCTCGCCGCAGGGCGGCCTGGACGGCCGGTTCGAGTTCGCCACCGCGCTCTTCGACCGCACCACGGTCGCCCGGCTCGCCGAGAACTACCGGACGCTGCTGGACGGGCTGTTGGCCGACCCCGACCGGCCGCTGGAGGCGTACGAGCTCTGCTCGCCCGCCGAACGGGCCCTGATCGCCCGCGGGAACCGCACCGGGGCGCAGTTCCCGGAAGAGCGCTGCGTGCACGAGTTGTTCGAGGCGCAGGCCGCCCGCACCCCGGACGCCGTCGCGGTGAGCGCGGCGGACGGCGAGCTGACCTACCGTGAACTGGACCGCCACGCCTCGGCCCTGGCCGAGCACCTGCGCGGGCGCGGGGTCGGCGCGGACCAGTGCGTCGGCGTGTTCGTCGAGCGCTCGGTGGCCCTGGTGGTGGCCCTGCTCGGCATCCTCAAGGCCGGCGGCGCCTACCTGCCGCTCGACCTGGCGGCGCCCCGCGCCCGGCTGGAGCAGATCCTGCGGGACGCCCGCGCCCGGGTGGTGCTGACCGGCGGCGTGCCGCTGGAGCCGTTCGACGGCATCGAGCCGATCGGCCCGCTGCCGGACCGGGACCCGGCGGACGGCCCCGACCACCCCGAGCACCCCGACCAAGCCGCCCAGGCGGCCCATCCGGAGCACCTGGTCTCGGTGTACTACACCTCCGGCTCCACCGGGGCCCCCAAGGGCGTGGCCAACCGGCACCGCGGCTGGGTCAACCGGCTGACCTGGATGCAGCGCCGGCACGCCCTGCGACCGGGCGAGACGGTGCTGCACAAGACCACCCTCACCTTCGACGACTCCGCCCTGGAGATCTTCTGGCCGCTGTCCGTCGGCGGCCGGGTGGCGGTGCTGCCGCCCGACCTGCACCGCGACCCGCAGGCCATCGTCGAGGCCCTGGCCCGGCACCGCTCGGTGTACCTCCAGGTCGTCCCCAGCATGCTCAACTCCGTGCTGGACGTGGTGGAGCAGCGCGGCGCCGCCGGACTGGAGGCGCTGCGCGGCACCACCTCCAGCGGCGAGGCGCTGTCCCCCGGCACCGTGCGGCGGTTCCGCGCGCTGATGCCCGGCGAGCTGCACAACACCTGGGGCGCCACCGAGGTCTCCATCGACTCCACCCACCACACCTGCACGGCCGAGGACCTCGCCGGCGCCGGGCCGGTCAGCCTGGGCCGGCCGTTCGACAACAACACCGTCCACGTGCTGGACGCCTCGCTCCGGCCGGTCCCGATCGGCGTCGTCGGCGACCTGTACATCGGCGGCGTCGGACTGGCCCGCGGCTACGCCGGCGACCCGGCCCGCACCGCCGCCGCCTTCCTCCCGCACCCCTCGGTGGCCGGTGAGCGGCTCTACCGCACCGGCGACAAGGGCCTGTTGCGGTCGGACGGGCGGCTGGAGTTCGTCGGCCGCACCGACCACCAGGTCAAGATCCGCGGCATGCGGGTGGAACTGGGCGAGATCGAGGCGGTGCTGGAGGACCACCCCGGGGTGAAGGAGGCGGTCGTCCTGGTCCACGAGGGCGAGAACGGGCTGCGCCGCCTGGTCGCCTACGTGACCGCGCTGCGGCCCGACCGGCGGCCCTCGCCCGAGGAGGTGCGCGCCCACGTCGGACAGCGGCTGCCGGAGTACATGGTGCCCTCCTTCGTCACCGTCCAGGACCGCTTCGAGGTGACCGCCAACGGCAAGATCGACCGCGGCGCGCTGGCGCCCCCGGAGCGCCTGCTGGACGACGCCGGGGCACCGGGCGAGCCCTGCGAGGGGCCGGTCGAGGCCTTCGTCGCCGACATCTGGCGCGACCTGCTCGGCCTGGCCCGGATCGGGGCGCTGGACGGCTTCTTCGCCCTGGGCGGCAACTCCCTGGTCGCCACCCGGTTCGTCTCCCGGGTGCGCCAGCGGGCCGGCATCGACCTGCCGCTGATGTCGGTCTTCACCAAGCCGACGCTGCGCGAACTGAGCGCGGAGGTCGAGCAGCTGCTGGTGCGACGGCTGGAGGAGATGACCGAGGCCGAGGCCGGGGAGCTGCTGCGGCAGCTGTCCTGACCGTGGGCCACCCGACCGCCGGCCCACCGGGCGAGCAGGCCGGCGGTCCGACCACTTCTCGACCGTTTCTCGACCATGGGGGAGAGCGACATGCCTGACGAGCCATCCGGCACGGGACTGACCGGACTCAAGCGCGACCTGCTGCGCCGGATCCTCTCCGGCGACGGCGGGCCCGATCCCGCCGGAGGACTGCGCCGCCGGCCCCGGGAGGGCCGGATCCCGGCCTCCGCGGCGCAGCGGAGGCTCTGGTTCATCGACCACCTGAACGAGTCCAGCACCTCCTACAACGTGCCGTTCGCGCTGCGGATCTCCGGCCCGCTGCGGGAGGACGCCCTGTGGTGGGCCTTCGACGCGCTCCTCGCCCGGCACGAGGCGCTGCGGACCACCTTCGGCTTCACCGGTGAGGAACTGTTCCAGGAGATCGCGCCGTCCGTGCGGGTGGCCCGGAACCACCACGACCTGCGCGGGCTGCCGGAGGCGGAACGCGGGCGGGCGGCCGAGGAACTGATCGCCGAGGCGGCCCGGCGGCCGTTCCGGCTGGACGGCGAACCGCTGCTGCGCGTGGTGCTGATCCGGGTGCGGGACGAGCTCTGCCACGCCGTGGTCAACCTCCACCACATCGTCACCGACGGCTGGTCCGAGGGCATCCTCTTCCAGGAGCTGGGCGTCCTCTACTCGGCCCGGGTGCGGGGCGAGGAGCCCGAACTGCCGCCGCCCGGGCTCCAGTACGCGGACTACACCGGCTGGGAGGCCGAACCCGAGGCCCGGGACCTGTACGAGCAGCAGCTCGGCTACTGGCGCGAGCGGCTCAAGGACGTCCCCGCCGGGCCCGCCCTGCCGACGGACCGGCCGCGCCCGGTCGAGCCGAGCATGCGCGGGGCCTCGGTGCCGGTCGCGGTGCCGGCGGACCTCCAGGCGGCCCTGCGGCGCTGGGAGGGCGGCGACCGGGCCTCGCTGTTCACCGGCGCGGTCGCGGTGCTCGCCCAACTGCTGCACCGCTACGGCGGCGAGGACACCGTGGTGATCGGCGTGCCGGTGGCCAACCGGGCCCGCCGCGAGCTGGAGCCGGTGGTCGGGTTCTTCTCCAACACCGTCGCCCTGCGGGTCGACCTCGCCGACGGGCCCACCCAGGCCGAGCTGCTGGACCGGGTCCGGACCGTCTCGGTGGAGGCGCTGTCCCACCAGAACGTCCCGTTCAACCAGGTCGTGGAGGCGCTCGGGATCCAGCGCGCCCCGGGCGGCAATCCGGTCTTCCAGGTCATGTGCTCGGTCAACCAGGCCACCGCGCCGCCGGCCCTGGCGGACTGCGGGGTCGAGCTGGTGGACCTCGACAACGACACCGCCAAGTTCGACCTGGAGCTGGTCGTCACCTACGACCGGGACCGGGTCGACTGCCGCTTCGAGTACGCCACCGACCTGTTCGACCGCGCGACCGTGGAACAGCTGGCCGGGCACTTCCGGCTGCTGCTGGCCGCCTTCCTGGAGCGGCCGCGGTCCCGCGCCGGGGACCTCGCCCCGGGCGGTGACGAGCCCGGCGCGGTGCCGGAGGACGGGGTGGTGCTCACCGACCGGTACGGCCGGCCCTGCCCGGTCGGCGTGTTCGGCGCCGTGACGGTGGCGGGCGTGCCGGACGGCCGCACCGCCCGGCGGCTGCGCGACGGCACCCTGGAGTACCGGGACGAGCCCTCCGCCGCCGCCCCGGCGTCGGCGCCGGCCCCCGCGACGGAGGCCCCGCGGACCGGCACCGAGCGGCGGCTGGCCGCGATCTGGGGCCAGGTGCTCGACGGCGGCACGCCCGGCCGGGAGCAGGACTTCTTCCGTACCGGCGGCGACTCCCTGCTGGCCACCAAGGTGGTCGCCCGGGTGCGCCGGGCCTGGGGCGTCAAGCTGTCGGTCCGCCAGATGCTGCGCTCCCCCACCCTGGGCGCGCTGGCCGCCGAGATCGACCGGCTGGTCGCCGAACGGGGCGCGGAGCCGGCCCCCCAGCCGTCCGGGCCGGCCCCGGTGGCGCGTCCGGCGACGCTGCCGCTGTCGCTCGCCCAGCGCGGCATCTGGTTCAACAACCAGGTCGAGGGCCAGAGTTCCTACTACCACATGCCGTTGGCGCTGCGGCTGACCGGTCCGCTGGACCGGGCGGCGCTGCACGCGGCGCTCGGTGACGTGATCGCCCGGCACGAGAGCCTGCGCACGGTGTTCCCGGTCCGCGACGGCGAGCCGTGCCAGCTGGTGCGGGATCCGTTCGAGCCCGCGCTTCCGGTGCTCCCGGTCGCGGCCGGGGACCTCGACGCGGCGCTGCGCGCGGCCGCGGCCCGGCCCTTCGACCTGAGCGGCGAACCGCCGGTGCGGGCCTGCCTGTTCGAGGTCGGCGCCGAGGACCACCTGCTGCTGATCGTGATCCACCACATCGCCTGCGACGGCCTCTCCTGGCAGCCGCTGTGCGAGGACCTGTCGACGGCCTACGCCGCCCGCAGGGCCGGGGCCGCGCCGCGCTGGGAGCCGCTGCCGCTGCAGTACCCGGACCACGCCCTGTGGCAGCACGACGCGCTGGGCTCCGCGACGGACCGCGACAGCGGGCTGGCGCGGCAGCTCGCGCACTGGACCGGGCGCCTGGCCGGGCTGCCCGAGGAGCTGCCGCTGCCGGCCGACCGGGTGCGCCAGGCCACCGCCGACTACCGGGGCGACACCGTCCCGCTCGCCGTCCCGGCCACGCTGCACCGGGCGGTCGGCGAGCTGGCCGGCTCCGCCGGGGCCAGCGTCCACATGGTGGTGCAGGCGGCGCTGGCCGCCCTGTTGACCCGGATGGGCGCGGGCGGGGACATCCCGCTGGGCACGGCGGTGGCGGGCCGCTCGGA
Organism: Kitasatospora sp. NPDC059088; assembly: GCF_042738155.1. Taxonomy (NCBI): domain Bacteria; kingdom Bacillati; phylum Actinomycetota; class Actinomycetes; order Kitasatosporales; family Streptomycetaceae; genus Kitasatospora; species Kitasatospora sp. NPDC059088. Next base: position 12,708 of record NZ_JBHYGR010000098.1, read on the forward strand.
GGTGTCGCTGGAGCGGCTGGTCGGCTGCTTCATCAACACCGTCGTGCTGCGCACCGACACCTCGGGCGACCCGAGCTTCGCGGCGCTGCTGGAGCGGGTGCGGGAGACCGACCTGGCCGCCTACGCGAACCAGGACGTCCCCTTCGACCTGCTGGTGTCCGCCCTGAACCCGGCCCGCCAGCCGGGCCGCAACCCGCTGTTCCAGGTCCTGCTGTCGGTCGCGGGCCGGCCCGAGGCCAGCCCGGAGCTGGCCGGGCTCCGGGTGGAGCCGGTGCTGTTCGAGCTGCCGGTCTCCCCCTTCGACCTGGACTTCTCGCTGACCGAACAGCAGGACGCGGACGGCGGCCCGGCCGGTCTGCTGGGGCACGTCACCTACAACACGGCGCTGTTCGACCGGCGGACCGTCGCCGCGCTGGCCGAGCGGTTCACCACCCTGCTCGCGTCCGCCGTCGCCGAACCGGCCCGGCCGCTGTCCGAGCTGGAGCTGCTCCCGGCGGCCGAGCGCCGACGGATCCTGGAGGACTGGAACAGCACCGGCGCCGGCATCCCCGCGGTGACGCTGGCGGCGCTCTTCGAGGCCGCCGCCGCCCGGGCCCCGCAGGCGCCGGCCCTGGAGTTCGGCGACACCCGGCTGACGTACCGGGAGCTCGGCGCGCGGGCCAACCGGCTGGCCCGGCTGCTGATCGGGCGCGGGATCGGCCCGGAGCAGTTCGTCGCCGTGGCGCTGCCGCGCGGGGTCGAGCTGGTGGTGGCGGTGCTCGCGGTGGCCAAGGCCGGGGCGGCGTTCATCCCGGTCGACCCGGGCTACCCGGCCGAGCGGATCGCGTTCATGCTCGCGGACGCCGGTCCGGCCCTGGTGGTCACCACCGCGGACTCCGGGCTGCCGGACACCGGGCTGCCGGACACCGGAACGGCCCGGCTGGTGCTGGACGAGCCCGCCACCGCGCAGCTGCTGGCCCGGCAGCCGGACGGCGATCCCACCGACGCCGACCGGACGGCCCCGCTCGACCCGCTCAGCCCCGCGTACGCGATCTACACCTCGGGCTCGACGGGTGTCCCCAAGGGCGCCGTGATGCCGCACACCGGTCTGCTCGCGCTGAGCGACCAGATGGCCGCGCGGCTGCGGATCGACCACGGCTCCCGGGTGCTCCAGGTGTCCACGCCGAGCTTCGACGCCTGGGTGCTGGAGCTGCTGATGGCCTTCCCGGTCGGGGCGGCCCTGGTGGTGGCTCCGCCGGGCCCGCTGGCCGGCGAGGAGCTGGCGGACTTCCTGCGCGAGCGGCGGGTCACCCACGCCTTCCTCGCCCCGACCCGGCTGGCCACGGTGCCCCCGGTCGAGCTGCCCGCGCTGGTCGGCCTGGCCAGCGGCAGTGAGGTGCTGCCCGGCGACCTGGTCGGCCGCTGGTCGCCCGGGCGCCGGATGATCAACATCTACGGGGCCACCGAGTCCACCGTCATCTCCACCACCACCGGCCCGCTCTCCGGCGACGGCGTGCCCACCCTGGGCGGGCCGAACCTGGACGCCCGGGTGTACGTGCTGGACGAGGCGCTGCGGCCGGTGCCGCCGGGCGTCCCCGGGCAGGCCTACCTGGCCGGCACCGGGCTGGCCCGCGGCTACCTGCACCGCCCCGTCCTGACCGCCGACCGCTTCGTGCCCTGCCCGTTCGGGGCTCCGGGCGAGCGGATGTACCGGACCGGGGACGTGGTGCGCTGGACACCGGACGGCGAGCTGATGTTCGTCGGCCGGGCCGACGACCAGGTGAAGCTGCGCGGCCTGCGGATCGAGCTGGGCGAGGTCGAGTCGGCGGTCTGCTCGCACCCCGCGGTGGCGCACGCCGTCGCCGTGGTGAGCGGCTCCGCGACGGGCGACCGGCTGGTCGCGTACGCCGTGCCGATGGCCGGGACGGCGGTGGACGGCGCCGCGCTGCGCGAGCACGCCGCCCGCACCCTGCCCGACTTCATGGTGCCCTCGGCCGTGGTGGTGCTGGACGCCTTCCCGCTGCTGCCCAACGGCAAGGTGGACCGCGGTGCGCTGCCGGCCGCGCCGGAGCCGGAGGAGGAGTACACGGCGCCGCGCACGCCCGTCGAGGAGACGCTCGCCGGGATCTGGCAGTCCGTCCTCGGGGTCGAACGGATCGGCGTGCACACCGACTTCTTCCGGCTCGGCGGGCACTCCCTGATGGCCACCCAGATCCTGAGCCGGATCCGGTCCTCGCTGGGGGCCACGGTCCCGCTGGTGCGGTTCTTCGAGCACGCGACGATCGCCGAACTGGCTGCCGAGGTGGACCGGACCGGGCAGTCGGGCGGGGCGGAGCCGGTGGTGGTCCGACGCCGTCGGACCGTGCTGACCGACACCGCCCGGCCGGAGTGACCGGACGGACCCCGGGAACGACCGGACCGGCCCGCGGCGGGAGCTGCGGGCCGGTCCGTCGGTGTCCCGTCCGGGCGGGCGACGTGCGGGACGTGCGGGCGGTGCGCGGGCCGTACGGGGGCTCAGAGGCCCAGGCGCTGCTTGACCTCGGCGAAGAACGGGATGTGCCGGTAGTCCTTGGCCTGCGGGTCGTAGTCGGTGTAGCGGTTGGTGAACTCCAGCAGCCCGGCGCGCACCCGCTCCAGCGGCTCGGTGCGGATCCGCCGCTCGATCGCCTGGATCTCGCCCAGGAAGGCGGCCAGCACCGCCGGCAGCTCCGGGGCCAGCTCGATCAGGCCGTCGCGCAGCCGGATGCCCCGGTGCTCCGTCAGGTAGCTGAACAGCAGCTGGGAGGCGACGGCGTCGTAGTTGGGGCGCGGGATGCCCTCCACCGCGTAGCGCAGCAGCCGCTCGGCGAGGATGTACTCGTAGGCGGCCCGGGCCTGTTGCTCGGGCAGCTGCGCGTCGTCGAGGCAGACCAGCATGGCCGAGACGTCCACCCGGAGCTCCTCCAGCCCGGCCAGCGGCTTGAGCTTCTTGGCGTCCAGGAACTCCGGGATCGGCAGGTCGCCCTGCCGGTGGTGGTACTCGTGCAGCCGGACCCACCAGGAGGAGGCGGCCTCGACGACGTGGTCGGGGGCGCCCTGGATCCGCGGGAAGCTGCCCGGTGCCATCACGGCGTCGATCATCTTCCGGGTGATCCGGTTGTGGCGCTCGACGAACTTGTCGATGAAGTAGAAGATCAGGTCGTCCGGGTCCTGCCGGCCGTCGAGGTGGTTCTCCGGGAACAGGGCGACGACCACCCGGGACTCGAACCCCTCCGACTTGGCGAGCAGGTTGACCGGCCGGGTGTTGCTGGCGTACCGGACGGCCAGGTGCGGGTCGGTCGGCAGGGTCCGGTACGCCAGGTAGTCGAGCGAGAGCTTCGGGAAGTACGAGGCGTCGAAGAACGAGAAGACGTGGTTGTCGCGCTCCTCGTTGATGTGCGCCTTGGTCGCGCGGAGCCGGGAGCCGTCCGGGCTGTCCCGCAGGTCGGCCAGGAAGGCCCGGACGATCGGCTGGCGGCTCAGCTCGGCGCTGTCCGCCAGCTCCTTCGCCAGCCGCTCCAGGAACACCGGGTCCCTCGGGTCCGCGACCGGCTGCAACCGGCGGCGCAGGGCGTTCACTTCGGCGATCACCGGCGCTACGGGGTCCACGACTGGTTCTCCTCTCCGCGCGGCCGGTCAGCCGGCCGGTGTGACGGTCAGGTGCGGGAACTCCGAGGTGGTGAGCATGACCCGGGCGCGCTGGACGGCGTTGAAGCCGGTGCCGTACCCCAGCCCGGTGAGGATCTCCCGGCCGGTGCGGCGGCCGTCCGCGGCCTCCTGGATCGCCTTGACCTCGGGCCAGGCGGGCCAGGAGGCCACCTCGGAGGCGTTCGGGTCGGGGTGGTACGCGCCGTCCCGGTCCAGGACGTGGCGGTGGCGCACGGCCGTCGGGCGGTCCAGCACGCCGTCCAGGAACATCCGGTTGCGGTCGGCGTCCGAGACCCTGGTGCCCGTGCCGGCGCGGTCGGGGCGCAGGTAGAACCAGAGCATCGGCGAGTTGTCCAGGTGCAGCAGGTTGACCAGCTGCCAGCGCGCCAGGTCGTCCAACCGCTCGTACGGGGCCAGCAGTTCGGGGTCGGTGAGCTCCGTGGTCCAGAGGAACCGCCGGCGCATCTTGTCGAAGCCGTTGACCTTCGGGGCCTCCAGCAGCAGGCCGCACTCCCTGGCCAGCCCGGCCAGCGAGTCGACGTCGTAGGAGGTCTCGCAGGGGTTCATCCAGCGGTCCGCCCAGGCGGGTTCGGGGCTGCGCCGGGTGTCCTCCAGGTGCTTCGTCATGGTGCTCTCGACCTGGAGCGAGCCGGCCAGGCTCCGGGCGAGGGCGTACCGCTCGCGGTGGCCGTGCTCGGACTCGGGGGCCAGGATCCGCAGCGCCGCCTGGAAGGACTCGGCCTCCCGGCGGTGGAAGCGGTTGTAGACCATGAGTTCGAGCACGCCGTCGTCCCGCACCGCCGCGGACAGCCGCTCCAGGCAGCGCCGCGGCTCCGGGTTGTGGTGGATCACCCCGGTGCAGACGACCAGGTCGAACTCCCGGTCGTACCCGGCCTGGGTGATGCCCTGCTGCACCAGCCGCAGGTTGGTCACCCCGAGCTGCTCGGCGTTCTGTCGGCAGATGGCGAGCGACTCCGCGGAGACGTCGGTGCCGAGCACCTCGGCCGCGGGGAACTGGAGCGCCGTGATCAGCGCCTGGTTGGTCCCGCAGCCGGCCACCCAGATCCGGCGGATCGGCCCGAGGCCGGCCCGGCCGGTCTCCTGGCGGATCAGGGCGGCGTGGAAGTCGGGGTCGCTCATCCGGTCGAAGTAGACCGGCTTCCACGGGTAGGGGAACGTCCCGTAGAACTCGGAGACGGTGTTCTCGTGCCCGATCAGCCCGTGCGGCGTCGACACTTGTGCTACTCCCATTCGCTCAGGGTTGCGGTGCGGATCGGCGGCCGATCAGATCAGGGTCACCGAGCGGTCGAGCAGGGACAGCGCTCCGATGCCCACCCGCAGGCCGTCGTTGGCATGGGTCAGGCTGGCCGACCGCAGGTCGCGGAAGTGCCGCTCCAGGGGGATCGGGGCGTCCTGGAGGTAGCCCAGCCGCAGTCCGCCCAGCTGCACCATGTTGTCGACCGCCCGGAAGGCCAGGTCGGAGGTGGCCACCTTGAGGGCGTTGAGCTGGAGTTGGGTCCGCGGGTGGGCCAGCGAGCGGCCCTCGGCGCGGGCCAGGTCGACCTCCTCGCGGACCCGGGTGAGGTAGGCGCTGGCGAGTTCGAGGTCCACCCGGATCCGGGCGAGCCGCTCGTGGAAGAGGTCGGAGGCGCCCTCGGCCCGGCCGGACTTCCAGAGGAAGCGCACCAGTTCGCTCAGCGCGCCGCGGGCGGCGCCCAGCCAGCAGGCGGCCCAGGCGAGGTGCGAGACCGGGATCATGCTCTCCCGCGCCACGTCGGCGAAGCGGCCGGAGCCGCCGATGACGTTCCGGGCCGGGGCGCTGCCCTTGATGACCATCCCGACGCTCTCGGTGGCCCGCATGCCGAGCGCGTTCCACTCCCCGGTGGTCGCCAGTTCCAGGTCCGCGCGGTCGGCGTAGACCAGCGAGACCTCGTGCTCCGAGGCCTCCGCGCCGGCCCGCATGCTGATCAGGTACCCGTCGGCGTGCGCGCCGCCGGTCACCACCGGGGCGATCCGGTCGATGCCGACCCGGTCGCCGTCGGGGACCAGCGGGCTGTTGGCGGTGAACAGGCTGGCGCCCCGGCCCTGTTCGCTGGTGACGGAGGCGATGAAGAGCTCCTCCGTACCGATCCGGGTGAGCAGGTCGGCCTTGAGCGCCGCGCTGCCGTACCGGACCACCGCGTCGACGTGCGACACGTGCATCGCCCAGATCTGGGCGGTGGACAGGCAGGCGCCGGCCAGTTCCTGCGCGACCTCGGTCCACAGCCGGGTGGAGGCGCCGGAGCCGCCGTACTCCTGCGGGACGGTCAGGCTGAGCAGCCGGTGCTCGCGCAGGGTCTCCAGCGACGCGGCCGGAAAGGCCGCGCGCCGGTCGGACTCGGCGGCCTGTTCGCGCAGGACCGGCAGGATCCCGGCCACGAGCTCGGCCGCGGCCGCCGTCATCAGCCGTCCTTCCGAACCGCGTGGCCCGCCTGCGCGAGGGTTTCGGAAACCTCGGCCCACAGCGTGGCGGGCGTCGCGAAGATCTGGAAGTTGAGCAACTCGAAGGCGAACTCGACGTCGTACTCACGCTCCAGCTGCATCATCAGCTGGACGATTCCGATGGAGGTGAGACCGGCTCCCGAGAGATCCAGATCAGGAACCAGTTCGGCGCCACCGGAAATCCCGGGGACGACCTTCAGGAGTACTTTCTCGAAACGGTCGTCCCATGGCCTGCTCACGGTGTTGCCCCTCCCGCTGTACGGAAAACCATCGCTGCTTCTGGTGAATGCGACTGAATTCGGCCGCGCGATTCAGGACGCGTCGGCCGGCGACCCCGACGTGGATTTCAGGAGGTCTCGCCGGCCATTGCCCGGCGCAGACTCAGCGGACGCATGTCGGTCCACACCTCGGCGATGCGGTCGAGGCATTCCTGCTTGGTCCCGGTGAACCCGGGCGCGGTCCAGCCGGCCGGCGGGGTGCTCTCCGCAGGCCAAACCGAGTACTGCTCCTCGTGGTTGACGACGACCTGGTAGGACCGGAGGTCCTCGTCGCTCTGCTCGCTCACGTGTCCCTCTTTCCGATCAAGGCCTGCCCCCGCACACCCGTCGACACGTATTTCCGCCCGGGTTCCTCATCGGCCGATCGAACGGCCGGGCAATCCGGCAACGGCGGGGCCGAACGCCTCGCGGCGGCCATAAGTCCGGTTCCGGGCAGGGGCTTCGATGCCAATGATCCTCTCCGCGTCCCACCCCGCTGTCAATGGTCGGAAGAGAAGTAGGGACGCCCGGACCGGGGCCCGTCCGGGCCGATATCCATATCCATCCCAACCAGGACAGAACCGCACTATTCCGGCCCGCCGCCCCAACTCCCGCGGCACACCCGGAAAACGGCTGTTGACAGGAGCATCGCCAACGCTAAGATCGACTTGGATCGACTTAGTGACTGCCGTCTGCGCACCGGAAGACCATATCGACGCCGCCCCCCACCTCGCGGCCGATAAATGGGATGAAGAAAGGTCACGGCGCTTTGAGCAGCAATGAAAGCCCCAGCCCGGAGACGTTCGAGCCGGACGTCTTTCCGGCGGCCAAGGCGCAGGAGCAGCTGTACTTCGTGCAGCAGGTCATCGGCGACTCCCCCGCCTACCACGTCCCGGTCGTCTTCGCCCTGACCGGCCGGCTCGACCCGGCGGCCCTGGAGCGCGCGGTGCGCCGGGTGGCCCTGCGGCACGAGGCGCTGCGGACGCACTTCACCCTCGGCGACGACGGGCTCCAGCAGGTGGTCACCGATCGCCCCGCCGACTGGCGGATCGTCGACTGCGCGTCCGAGGACGAACTGGGCTCCCGGCTGCGGTCGGAGACCGACCGGCCGTTCGACCTGGAGTCGCCCCCGCTGTTCCGCGCCGCCCTGCTGCGGCGCGACGAGCGGACCGCCCTCCTGGTGCTGACGATGCATCACATCGTCTGCGACGGATGGTCCCTGGGCATCGTGGTCGACGAACTGTTCCGCCACTACGACGCGTTCGCGGCCGGTCGGGACCTCGTCCTGCCGGAACCCGAGTTCCAGTACGGCGACTACGCCGACTGGCAGCGCGCCTGGCTGGGCAGCCCCGCCGCCGAGAAGCACCTCGACTTCTGGTCCCGGACCCTCGGCGGGGAGCTGCCGGTCCTGGAACTGCCCGGGGACCGGCCGGCCGGCACCCCGGCCCCCGGCCACGGCGGCGGCCTGCTGAGCTTCCCGCTGGAACCCGAACTGCTGGACGGCCTGCACGCGTTGGCCACCGCGGCCCGCAGCACGCTGTTCACCGTCATGCTCGCCGCGTACCAGGTGCTGCTCGGCCGGTACACCGGGGTCGAGGACGTCATCGTCGGCAGCCCGGTGGCCAACCGCAGCCGGATCGAGTTCGAGCGGACGGTCGGCTTCTTCGTCAACATGGTGGCGATCCGCACCGACCTCGGCCCGGCCGAGTCAGGGGCGGGAGAACCGGGGACGGGAGAACCGGGGCCCACCGGACCGAGCTTCCGCGAACTGCTGACCCGGGTGCGCACCGCCGCGTTACAGGCCCAGGACCACCACGAGCTCCCCTTCGAGTCCGTCGTCCAACTGGTCAACCCGCGCCGCGACCCCGGCCACGACCCGGTCTTCCAGGCCCTGTTCATGCTGGACGACACCACGACCGAGCCGCCCGCGGCGGAGGGACTGGAGATCGTCCCGGTGCCGGTCCACTCCGACACCGCCAAGTTCCAGCTCTCCCTCCAGGTGAACGAGCACGACGACCGGCCGGGCTTCGAACTCGAGTACCGCACCGACCGGTTCACGCCCGAGTGGGCGCAGCGCTTCGCCGGGCACTACGCCCGGCTGCTGCGGCTGGTGGTCGAGCAGCCCGACCGCCCGCTCGACGCGCTGTTCGAGCTCCCGGCGGCGGAGCGCGCCCCGGACCGCGCCCCGGACGGCGTCGCGGGCCGTGCCGCGGAGGACGGTCGGGACGACGGCTGGGACGACGAGGACGACACCCCGTACGTGGCACCGCGCGACGAGGACGAGCGGATCCTGGCCGAGGTCTGGCAGGAGGCCCTCGGCCGCGGCGACATCGGCATCGACCACAACTACTTCGAGGTCGGCGGCGACTCGATCCTCAGCATCCAGATCCTCTCCCGGGCCCGCCGGCACGGCCTGCGGTTCGAACTGCGGGACCTCCTGGTCGCCCAGACGATCCGCGAGCTGACCCCGCTGGTGACCCGCACCGCCCCCGAGGCCGAAGCGGCCCTGGAGCCCTTCGACCTGCTGACGGCCGCCGACCGGGCCCGGCTGCCGGACGGCCTGGCGGACGCCTATCCGCTCACCTCGCTCCAGGCCGGCATGCTCTACCACAGCGAGCTGGACGCCGTGCACCGCGCCTACCACGACGTCGCCGGCTACCACCTGCGCGGCCCGTACTCGCCGCCGGCCTGGCGCTCCGCCGTCGCCGCCCTGCTGGAGCGGCACGAGCTGCTGCGCACCTCCTTCGCCCTGCGCGACCTCGGCGAGCCGGTCCAGCTGGTGCACCACCAGGTCGCCGAACCGCCGGTCACCTTCGAGGACCTCGGCGCGGTGCCCGCCGACGAGCAGCCGGAGGCGCTGCGCCGCCACTACGCGTGGGAGCGCGAGCACCCCTTCGACTGGGAGCGCCCGCCGCTCATCCGCTTCCACGTGCAGCGCCGCTCGGCCGACACCTTCCAGCTCTGGGTGGTCGAGCACCACGCGATCCTGGACGGCTGGAGCGGCCGGCAGCTGCTGACCGAACTCCTGGAGCTCTACCTCCAGGCCCTCGGGCGCAGCACCCGGGAGCTCGCCCCGCCGCCGCTCGCCCGGTTCCGCTCGCTGGTCGCCCTGGAGCGCGAAGCCGTCGCCGATCCCGGCCAACGCGCCTTCTGGCGCGAGCGGTTGGACGGCATGACGGCGCTGCGGCTGCCGCGCACCGCCCCCGCCGCGGGGGTGCCGGACCTGGTGATGACCGAGTACGAGCTGCCCGGGCAGCTCTCCGCCGACCTGCTGCGGACGGCCGCCGAGCTCGGCGTCCCGGTCCGGATCGCGCTGCTGGCCGCGCACCTGCGGGTGCTGGCGCTGCTCGGCGGCACCGACGACGTGGTCTCGGGCGCGGTCTACAACGGCCGCATCGCCGAGGAGGACGGGGAGCGGGTCGTCGGCCTGTTCCTGAACACCCTGCCGGTGCGCGCCCGGATCGACGACGGCACCACCTGGGCCTCGCTGGTCGCCGACGTCGCCGCGACCGATCTCGCGCTCCAGCCGCACCGCCGGCTCCCGCTCGCCACCATCCAGCAGGACGCCGGCGGCGGGCCGCTGTTCGAGAGCTTCTTCAACTACACCCACTTCCACGCGCCCGACGAGGGCACCGCCGGGGAGCTGGAGATCCTCGACGAGTTCGGCGTGGTGCCGACCAGCTTCCCGTTCGGCGTGGAGTTCATGCGCGACGCCCGGACCGGGCGGATCGGCCTGGGACTGCGGTACGACGCGGCGCAGTTCGCCGCCGAGGAGATCGACCGCTGGGCCGGCTACCACCTGACCGCGCTGCGCTCGCTGGCCGCGGAACCCGCCGCGGGCATCGGCCGGACCGAACTGCCGGCCCCCGCCGAGCTGGCGCAGCTCGACCGCTGGAACGACACCGCGACCACGTACCACCGGCCGCACCTGCTGCACGTCCTGGTCGAGGAGCAGGCCCGGCTGACCCCGGACCGGATCGCGGTGGCCTTCGAGGGCGGCACGCTCTCCTACCGGGAGCTGGACCGCCGGGCGGACGCCCTCGCCCGCCGGCTGGTGGAGCGCGGGGTGGAGCCCGGCGACCGGGTCGGGGTGTGCCTGGAGCGCTCGACCGAGCTGGTGGTCTCGCTGCTGGCGGTCCTCAAGGCGGGCGGCGCCTACGTGCCGATCGACCCGGAGCACCCGGTCGCCCGGATCGCCACGATGGTGACGGAGGCGGCGCCGGCCCTGGTGCTGACCACGACCGCGCTCGCCGAGCGGGTGGAGCCGTCCGGTGCGGCCGTCGAGGCGGTGGACACCGGGAACGCCGACACCGGGAACGCCGACACCGGGCTCCCCGACGCCGGGCTCCCCGTCGGCGGCCCCCGGGTGGCGGTGGACCCGGACGCCCCGGCCTACCTGATCTTCACCTCCGGCTCCACCGGCGTCCCCAAGGGCGTCGTGGTCTCGCACCGGGCGATCTGCAACCGACTGCTGTGGATGCAGGAGGAGTTCGGCCTCACCGAGGCGGACCGGGTGCTGCAGAAGACCCCGTACACCTTCGACGTCTCCGTCTGGGAGTTCTTCTGGCCGCTGGTCCAGGGCGCCCGGCTGGTCGTCGCCGCTCCCGGCGCCCACCGGGAGCCGGAGGAGCTGGCGCAGCTGATCCGCGAACACTCGGTGACCACGGTCCACTTCGTGCCCTCGATGCTCCGGGTCTTCCTGGACCACGCGGACCCGGCGGACTGCGCGAGCCTGCGCCTGGTGGTGTGCAGCGGCGAGGCCCTGCCGGCCGACCTGCGGGACGCCCACCACGAGCGCCTCGACGCGGAGCTGGTCAACCTCTACGGCCCGACCGAGGCCGCCGTCGACGTCACCTGCTGGCGCTGCCGCCCCGGTGACGGCGCGACGGTGCCGATCGGGCACCCGATCGCGAACATCCGGATCCACCTGCTGGACGCCCGGATGAACCGGGTGCCGGTCGGCGTGACCGGCGAGCTGCACATCGGCGGCGTCGGCCTGGCCGACGGCTACCACGGCCGCCCGGACCTCACCGCCGAGCGCTTCGTCGAGCACACCTGGCCGGACGGCACCGCCGAACGCCTCTACCGCACCGGGGACCTCGCCCGGCGCCGCCCGGACGGCGCGATCGACTACCTGGGCCGGGCCGACCAGCAGGTGAAGGTCCGCGGCATGCGGATCGAACTGGGCGAGATCGAGGCCGCGCTGACCCGCCACCCGGACGTCCGCGAGGCGGCCGTGGTCCTGCGCGGGCACCGGCTGGCGGCGTACGTGGCGGCCCCGGAGTCCGTCACCGGCGACGCCCTGGCCGCGTACCTCGGCGACACCCTGCCCGAGTACATGCTGCCGAGCGTCTGGACGCGGCTGGAACGGCTGCCGCTGGCCTCCAACGGCAAGGTGGACCGCAAGCTCCTCCCGGAGCCCGGGCCGGCCGCCCTGGCCGGGGAGCGGACCCCCGCGCCGCCGGTCACAGACGTCCAGCGCCGGCTGGTCCGGGTCTGGGAGGAGACCCTCGGGGTCAGCCCGATCGGCATCCACGACAGCTTCTTCGCGCTCGGCGGGCACTCCCTGGTGGCACTCAACCTGGCCATGCGGATCCGGCGCGAGTTCGGCCGCAAGCTCCCCGTCGCGGAGCTCCTGGCGCACAACACCGTGGCCCGGCTGGCCCCGCTGGTGACGGCCCGGGAGTCCGGCGACGAGGACCCGGCCCGGCTGCTGCCGATCCGCCGGGCCGGGGAGGGCGAACCGCTCACCCTGGTCCACCCGGTCGGCGGCGGCGTGTTCTGCTACCTCCCGCTGGCCTCCCAGCTGCGACCGGGCCGACCGGTGTACGGGATCGTCTCGGAGGGCCTGGTCTCCGGCAGCGTGGCCAACCTGTCGGTGGAGCGGATCGCCGAGAGCTACGTCGACCTGCTGGTGGCCAAGCAGCCGAAGGGCCCGTACCACCTGGCCGGCTGGTCCTTCGGCGCGGTGCTGGTCTTCGAGATGGCCTGCCGGCTCCGCCGCCGGGGTGCCGAGGTCGGCTCGCTGAGCATGATCGACGCGGCCTACCCGGGCCAGTTCGACGAGAGCCTGCGCGACGAGGACCTCGCGCTGCTGGTCTTCGTCGACGTGCTGCGGGCCGCCGGGATGGCCGTCCCGGAGCACGACGACGCGGAGTGGGCGGCGGCCCTCGCCGAGTTCCCGACGATCCACGAGAAGCTCCGCTGGCTGGTCGGCCGGCTGCCCACCGCGGAGGACGGCAAGGCCACCGAACTGGAGCAGTGGGAGGCCTACTTCAAGGTCTTCACCACCAACCTCACCGCGCACAACGACTACCGGCCGGGCCGGTACCCGGGCGACGTGGTCTACATCGAGGGCCTGGACGGCGGCGCCATCGGCAGTGCCGGCGCCTGGCGGGCCGCGGTGGACGGCCGGTTCAGCGCGCACACCATCGAGGCCAGCCACTACGACATCCTCCGGCAGCCGCACGTCCGGCAGATGGCCCGGCTGGTGGACCGGGCCCTGGACGGCGCCGCGGTCGGGGCACCGGACGGGGCACCCGGCACCGCCCCGGACGGGACGCCCCGGTGAACGGCGCCGTGGAGCACGCGCGCACCGCCGCCGAACTGGTGATCCCCGCGCGCTACAACGGACCGGACGGCTCGGCCCACGGCGGCTACGCCTGCGCCCGGATCGTCGCCCTGGCCGACGGCCGGCACGGCCCCGACCCGGCGGTGACCCTGCTGGCCCCGCTGCCGCTGGACGCCCCGCTGGAGTTCCGGGCCGGCGAGCGCCGGTCCGGGCTGTGGCACGGCGCCGAGCTGGTGGCCACCGTCACCCGGGCCCGGGACGGACTGCCGCTGCCGCCGCCGGTCGGGCTCCCGGCGGCGCGCGCCGCCGCCGCCGGCTACCTGGGCCGCACCGGCCACCCGTTCCCCACCTGCTGGGCGTGCGGGCCGGAGCGGGCCGAGGACGGCCTGCGGCTGTCCCCCGGTCCGGTGGCCCCGGGCACGGTGGCCTGCACCTGGACCCCGCGCGGCGCCCCCGGCGCGGCCGTACCCGCCGAACAGGTCTGGGGCGCACTCGACTGCCCCGGCGGCTGGGTGACCGACCCGCGCGCCCGCCCGATGGTGCTGAGCCGGATGACCGCCGCGCTCACCGGGCCGGTGCGGGCCGGCCGGGAGTACGAGGTGGTGGCCGCCCGGCACGCGACCCACGGGCGGACGGTGGTCAACCTCACCGCCCTGTACGACGCGGACGGGCGGCCGCTCGCGCGGGCCACCGCGCTGTGGACGGAGGTCCGACCTCCCGACGACCCCGCCGCCCGACCACCCCACCGCCCGACGACACGCCAGTCGCCCACGAAACCGGGCCCGTGACCGGCACGGTCCGGACCGCCCCGAAGGGACAGTTGATCAGCCCATGGCCACGGTAGACACCGCAGTGGTCCCCACCGGGGGCCTGACGTCCGTGTGCGACCGCTTCGCGTCCGTCGCGCGCGACCGGGCCGGCGCCACCGCCGTCCGGTCCGGCGCCACCCGCCTGTCCTACCGGGAGCTGGACGCCCGGGCGGAGGCCCTCGCGGCCCGGCTCCGGGCCGTCGGCGTGCGGCGCGGCGACCGGGTCGGGGTGCGCGTCGACCGCTCGGCGGAGCAGGTGACCGCCCTGCTCGGCGTGCTCAAGGCCGGGGCCGCGTACGTCGCGGTCGACCCCCAGGACCCGCCGGCCCGCGCCACCGCCCTGCTGGCCGACGCCGGCGCCCGGGCGGTGCTGGCCGGTCCGGACCTCACCCTCACCGTGCTCACCGGGGCCGACGCGAGCGGGGCCGCCCTGAGCGGGCCCGACACGCCCCCCGGCCCCGAGGACACCGCCTACGTCGCGTACACCTCCGGCTCCACCGGCCGCCCCAAGGGCGTCAGCGTCCCGCACCGGGCCGTGCACCGCCTGGTGGTCGGCGGCGACCCGCTGGCCTTCCGCCCCGAGGACGTCTTCCTGGCCCACGCCCCGATCGCCTTCGACGCCTCCACCCTGGAGGTCTGGGGCGCCCTGCTGAACGGCGCCTGCCTGGTCGTCGCACCGCCCGGGCCGCTCGGGCCGGGCGAGTTGACCGAGCTGGTCCGCGAGGCCGGGGTCACCGTGCTGTGGCTGACCGCCGGCCTGTTCCACCAGGTGGTCGACGCCGGGCTCCCCCCGCTGCCGGCGCTGCGCTACCTGGTGGCCGGCGGCGACGTCCTCTCCCCCGCCCACGTCGACCGCGCGGCCGCCGCGCTGCCGAACGGCGTCGTGGTCAACGGCTACGGGCCGACCGAGAACACCACCTTCACCTGCTGCCACCCGGTGCGCGAACCCCTGGACGGGCGCCCGGTGCCGATCGGCCGTCCGATCGGCGGCACCCGGGTGCACGTGCTGGACGAGCGGCTGCGGCCGGTGCCCGTGGGCGGGACCGGCACGCTCTTCGCCGCCGGCCCGGGGCTGGCCCACGGCTACCTCGGCCGCCCCGACCTGACCGCCGAACGCTTCCTCCCCGACCCCTTCGCCGCCGAGCCCGGCGCCCGGATGTACGACACCGGCGACCGGGTCCGGCAGGCCCCGGACGGCACCCTCGCCTTCCTCGGCCGGACCGACACCCAGGTGAAGCTCCGCGGCTTCCGGGTCGAACTCGGCGAGGTCGAGGCCGCCGTGAGCGCCCACCCCGACGTCCGCTCCGCCGTGGTGGTGCTCCAGCAGCGGGCCGACGGCGACCGCCGGCTCGCCGCCTTCTACCAGGGCGAGGTCGAACTGCTCTCCGCCGAACTGCGCGCCGGCCTCGCCGCCGAACTGCCGCGCCACCTCGTCCCGAGCACCTTCACCTGGCTGGAGGCCCTGCCGCTGACCCCCAACGGCAAGGTCGACCGCACCGCCCTGGCGCAGCGCCGCGGCCGCGAGCGCGAGGACGTCGGCAGCGAGCACCGGCCCCCGCACGGCGCCGCCGAGGAGTGGCTGACCCGGTTGTGGGAGGAGGTCATGGAGATCGACGGGATCGGCGCCGACGACGACTTCTTCGAACTGGGCGGCCACTCGCTGATGGCCACCCGGATCACCGGTGAGATCTCCGCCGAGACGGACCTGCTGATCACCGCCCGGACCTTCTACGAGAACCCGACCGTGGCCGAGCTGGCCCTGCGGGTCGTCGAGGCCGCGGCCGAGGAGGGCGCCGATCCCGAGGTGCTGCGCGAGCACGACGGAGCCGGCCGATGAGGATCACCGCGCAGCCCCGCCCGGAGCGGATCGACCCGGACTCGGTGGACCTCGGCGACCCGGCCTTCTACGCCGAGGGCGATCCGCACCCGGTCTGGACGGTCATGCGCCGGGAGGCACCGGTGCACCGCCGGACCCTCCCGGACGGCCGGTCCTTCCTCTCGGTGACCCGGCACGCCGACGTCAGCGCCGTCCTGCGCGACCACACCCGCTTCACCTCCCGCCGGGGCACCATGCTGTCGATCCTCGGCGAACGCGACCCGGCGGGCGACAAGATGATGGCCGCCTGCGACCCGCCGGTGCACGGCGCCCTGCGCGAGCCGATGGCCCGGGTGCTCTCCTTCGCCCGGCTGCGCCCCCACCAGGAGGCGATCCGCCGCCTGGTGCGCACCCTGCTCCAACCGCTCGCCGACGGCGGCCCGCTGGACCTCGCGGCGGCCGCCACCGGCTTCCCGATGGCCTTCACCGGCGCCCTGATGGGCCTGCCGGAGCAGGACTGGGAGTACCTGGCCCGGCTCACCACCATGGCCGTCGCCCCGGAGGACGCCGCCTTCCACCAGGTCGGCGGGGGCGCCAAGCTGGTCCGCGCGCACCACGAGCTGTTCGCGTACTTCGCCGAGCAGGCCCGCTCCCGCGGGCCCCGGGACGACCTGGTCGGCTTCCTGCGGAGCATGCCGGTCGGGGACCGCACCATGCGCCGCGAGGAGCTCGTCTACAACTGCTACAGCCTGCTGCTGGGCGCCAACGTCACCACGCCGCACGCGATGGCCGCGACCGTCCTGGCCTTCACCGAGCACCCGGAGCAGTACCGCCGGCTCGGGGACGGCACCGCCACCGTCGAGGACGCCGTGGAGGAGGGCCTGCGCTGGTCCTCCCCCGCCAACCACTTCATGCGCTACAGCGTGGTCGACACCGAGCTGAGCGGCGTCCCGGTCCGGGCCGGGGAGGCGGTGGTGGCCTGGCTCGGCTCCGCCAACCGGGACGAGCGGGTCTTCGCCGACCCCTTCGCCTTCGACGTGTCCCGCTCCCCCAACCGCCACCTGGCCTTCGGCTTCGGCCCCCACTACTGCATCGGCGCCCCGCTGGCCAGGATCGCGCTGCGGCTCTTCTTCGCCGAAGTGGTGCGGCTCGTCGGGGAGTTCGAGCTCGCCGGCCCGGTCGAGCACCTGCGGTCGAACTTCGTCGCCGGGATCAAGAGCCTGCCGGTGACCGCCAAGCTGCGCTGAGCGCACGAGAGACTCCAGAGGTGAGGTGCTGTATGACGACGGTCAGCAAGCCCGGGAGGTGGCTGCTGCGCCGGCCGTCGCCGGACGCGGCGGCCCGGCTGTTCTGCTTCCCGTACTCCGGGTGCGGCGCGTCCATGTACAACGGGTGGCCGCGGCGGACCGGAGGCGTCGAGCTCTGCGCGGTGCAGCTGCCCGCGCGGGAGAACCGGATGCGGGAGCCGCACCACGGCTCGTACGAGTCGCTGGCCGAGCAGGCCGCCGAGGCGCTCGCGCCCTACCTGGACCGTCCGTTCGGCGTGTTCGGGCACTGCGGCGGGGCGCTGGCCGCGTTCGCCACCGCGCTGCACCTGCAACGGACCGGCCGGCCGGCGCCCACCGCGGTGTTCGTCTCCTCCCAGGTCGCGCCGCACCAGGGGCCGTACGGGCGCTTCCTCGGCCTGGGCCGGGACGAACTGCGCGAGGAACTGGCGCGGTTGACGGTGTCGATGGGCGGCCGGGTCCAGCCGTCGGCCCTCGACCTCGCGCTGGACGTCCTGGAGCAGGACGTGGCGGGCAACCGGAACTACCGGCTGGACGCCCCGGTCGTCCTGGAGGCGGCGGTGCACGCGATCGGCTGGAGCGGGGACGTGGAGATCCGGCCCGACCAGATGGACGGCTGGCGGGAGTACGCGGCCCCCGGCCGCTACCACCCGGTGGTGCTGGCCGGCGAGCACCACGCCTTCCTCAAGGCCCCGGCGGAACTGATGGCACGATTCACCGAGGGACTGGCACTGTGACGTCCGGCAAGCAGATCGGCGTGCTGCGCCGCAACACCGACTTCCGCAACCTGTGGCTCGGCCAGTCCGCGTCGATGCTCGGCTCCAACATGACGGCCGTGGCCGTCCCGCTGATCGCCTCGGTCACGCTCTCGGCCTCGATCTCCGAGCTGGGCGTGCTCAGCGCCGCGAGCTACCTGCCCTACCTGCTGGTGAGCCTGTTCGTCGGAGTCTGGGTGGACCGCAAGCCCAAGCGCCCCATCATCATCGGGGCCGACCTCCTGCGCGGGGCCACGATGATGCTGGTCCCGTGCGCCTGGTGGCTGGACGCCCTGACGGTGCCGCTGCTGGTCGGCGTCGTCCTGCTGGTCGGCCTGTGCAGCGTGGTGGCGGACATCGGCAACGCCTCCCTGCTGCCGGCCCTGGTCGAGCGCGACGACCTGATCGAGGGCAACAGCAAGCTGGAGCTGAGCAGTTCGGTCTCCAACATCGGCGGCCACTCGCTCGGCGGGGTGATCGTCCAGGCCCTGACCGGCCCGGTCGCGATGGCCCTCAACGCCGCCACCTTCGTGGTCTCCGCCCTGTTCACCTCGCGGATCCGGCGGCGCGAGCCTGCCCCGGAGAGCACCGGCGGGCCCGGCTCGGTCTGGAAGGACGCGGCCGAGGGCGCCCGCTTCGTCCTGGGCAACCCGCTGCTGCGGGTCCTGGTGCTCGCCACCCTGGTCGCCAACTTCTTCGCGCTGGCCTGCGAACCGCTCTTCCTCGCCTTCGTGACCCGCAACCTGGACCTCGCCCCGACCTTCGTCGGCGTCATCCTGGCCTCCTCGGGCGCGGGCGCCCTGATCGGGGCGGTACTGGCGGGGCCGATGAGCCGACGGATGCCGCTGGGCCGGCTGCTGGTGTTCACCTCGACCGCGATCGGCCTGGCCTCGCTGCTGACCCCGCTGGCCACCGTGGTGCCGGAGGCGGCGGCGATCGTGCTGCTGCTGGTGATGCACGTGGTGAACTCCGCGATGGTGATCGTCTGCAACATCAACCTGCGCGCCTACCGCACCTCCATCACCCCGGACGAACTCCAGGGCCGGATGACCGCCGTGGTGCGGATGGTCGTCATGGGCGGCGCCCCGCTGGGAGCCGTCTTCGGCGGCTTCCTCGGCGACCGGATCGGCGTCTCCCCGGCCCTGGTGTTCGCCTCGGTGGGCCTCCTGGTGGCCGCCGTGATCATCGCCCTGTCACCGGTCCGGCGGGTGACCGAGATCCCCGGGGCGGCCGCCGACCCGGCGCCGACCGCGGACCACGGGTCGGCCCAGGCCGACCCCGTCGAGGGGGTCCCGGTTGACTAGCCCCACCGAGCTGCCCGCCGCCACCGCGCTGCGGGAGGGCCCCGGCCGCGGCACGGGCACCGGCCGCAGCGCGGGCACCGGCCGGGCCTTCGGCACCTTCGGCGAACTGCTGCAGGGCGCACTGCCCGACGACGGCCCGGAGTTCCTGGTCACCCTCCCGATCGCCGGATGGAGCACCGCGACCTTCCGCTACGACCCGCAGGAGCCCGCGGTCTCCGTCCGGCCCGCCCACAAGGCCAAGTCCCGGCGGCTGGCCGGGCTGCTGCTGGAGCTGACCGGGCGGCCCGGCGGCGGCGAACTGGACCTGACCGGTGAACTGCCCGAGGGCAAGGGGCTGGCCAGCTCCTCCGCCGACCTGGTGGCCACCGCCCGGGCCGTCGCGGCGGCGCTGCGCACACCCCTGCCGCCGACCGCGGTCGAGGCCCTGCTGCGGCGGATCGAACCGACCGACGGCGTGATGTACGACGGCATCGTCTCCTTCCTGCACCGGGACGTCCGGCTGCGCGAGCGGCTCGGCTACCTGCCGTCGATGACCGTCCTCGCCCACGACGAGGGCGGCCGGGTCGACACCGTCGGCTTCAACCGGATCCCCAAGGACTACACCGACGAGGAACGCCGGGAGTACGGCCGGCTGCTGACCGCGCTGGGCACGGCGGTGCGCACCGGGGACCTCGCCGAGGTCGGCCGGATCGCCACCCGCAGCACCGAACTGAGCCTGCGGCGGCGGCCGCACCGCGGCTCCGGGGAGCTGCGCGCGCTCTGCGCGGAGCTCGACGGCCTCGGGCTGGTCCGCGCGCACA
This sequence comes from Kitasatospora sp. NPDC059088, assembly GCF_042738155.1. Lineage (NCBI taxonomy): Bacteria > Bacillati > Actinomycetota > Actinomycetes > Kitasatosporales > Streptomycetaceae > Kitasatospora > Kitasatospora sp. NPDC059088. Next base: position 32,432 of record NZ_JBHYGR010000098.1, read on the forward strand.
GCGGCACCAACCTGGGCGTCCTGCTGCCCGCCGGCGACCCGGAGCTGGCCGCGAAGGTCGAGCACGCCCGGGCCGCCTGCCGGTCCGTCGGCGGCACCGTGTCGGTGCACCGCACGCTCGGGCCCGAGGAGTTCGCCGCCGCACCGGAGCCCACCGCCGTACCGGAGTTCACCGCCGTACCGGAGTTCACCGCCGTACCGGCCGCACCCGGCGCCGGGGAAGGACAGCCGCATGCGCGCTGACGCCACACCGGACGGCTCGGCCCCGGACGGGACCGACGGGTCCACCCTCACCGGGCTGCTGGCCCGCCGGATGGCGCGCTGCCCGGACGCGACGGCCGTGCTGTGCGGCGCCGAACGGCTGAGCCACCGGGAACTGGACGAGCGCGCCAACCGGCTGGCCCGCGAGCTGATCGCGCGCGGGATCGGCCCGGAGCACCTGGTGGCGGTGGCCCTGGAACGGTCGGTCACGCTGCTGGTGGCCCTCCTCGGGGTGCTCAAGGCCGGCGCCGCCTACGTCCCGGTGGACCCGGGGTACCCGGCGGAACGCCTCGACCAGGTGCTCCGGGACGCCGAACCGGCGCTGCTGCTCACGGTCGCCCCGACCACCGGGGCGCTGCCCCGCACCCCAGCCCCGGTGCTGCTACTGGATTCCGCCGCGACCGGTCTCGCCCTGGCCGGCCGCAGCGCCGCCCCGGTGCGGGACGCCGAACGCCTGCGGCGGCTGCGGCCCCAGCACCCGGCGTACGTCATCTACACCTCCGGCTCCACCGGCCGGCCCAAGGGCGTCGTGCTGTGCCACGCCTCGGTGGTCAACTACCTGACCTGGGCGGCGCGTTCCTACCCCAGCACGGGCGGGGTGGCGCTGGTCCAGTCCTCGGTCGCCTTCGACCTGACCGTGACCGGCCTGTTCGCCCCCCTGCTGGCGGGCGGCGCGGTGCACCTGGCGGGCGGCCGCGGCGGCGGCCGGGCCGCACTGCGCGAGCACCCGTGCACCTTCCTCAAGGCGACCCCGGGGCACCTGCCGCTCCTCGACCTGCTCCCGGCGGAGTTCTCCCCCCGCCGTGAACTGGTCCTCGGCGGTGAGCAGTTGCTCGGTGCCGCGCTCGCCGGCTGGCGGGCCCGGCACCCGGAGGCCACCGTGGTCAACGAGTACGGGCCGACCGAGGCCACCGTCGGCTGCACGGAGTACCGGATCGAACCGGGCGCGGAGCTGCCGCCCGGTCCCGTCCCGATCGGCACCGCCATCGACGGCGTCGGGCTCCACGTCCTGGACGCACGGCTGCGGCCGGTCGACGGGCCGGAGGCCGAGGGCGAACTGTACGTGTCCGGCGCCGCGCTGGCCCGCGGCTACCTCGGACGGCCGGATCTGACCGCCGAGCGCTTCCTGCCCTGCCCGGACGGCCCGCCCGGGGCCCGGATGTACCGGACCGGCGACCTGGTGCGGCGCACCGCGGACGGCGGGCTGTGCTACCTCGGCCGGGCCGACCGCCAGGTGAAGGTCAAGGGGTTCCGGATCGAACCCGCCGAGGTGGAGGCCGCGCTGCTCGGCCACCCGGCGGTGGCCCAGGCGGCCGTCTTCGTCCAGCCCGCCGAACCGGGCGCCCCGGGGGACCGGCTGGCCGCCTGCGTGGTGCTGCGCACCGGCCGCGCGGAGCGGGCCGAGGAGCTCCGCGCCCATCTGGTCGCCCGGTTGCCCGAGTTCATGGTGCCGACCCTCCTGACCGTCCTCCCGGAGATCCCGCTGACCCCCGGCGGAAAAGTCGACCGGGACGCCCTGGTGGCGCGGAATTCCCTTGCCACCGAGGCCCCTTCCGTCCTTTCCTGAATGAACGACCCGTCATATTCCCGACCGTGTCGCACAAACCCACTGCTAGGATCTGCCAAATGCGCGCACTCGACGACAACGAAGTCCGTGAATCCTTCGTCAACTGCACCAAGGGAGAGGCGCGCAGGCTCAGCCTTCCCCGCAACCTCTCCGAACTCCCCTGGGACGACCTGGACTTCCTGGGATGGCGGGATCCGGGCGCGCCCGACCGCGGCTACCTGGTGGTGGAGCGGGGCGACGGCCTGGTGGGGATCACCCTGCGGTCGCCGAACGTCCGGCGCAGCCTGACGAAGACCAACGTCTGCTCGCTGTGCATCACCATCCACGGCGGCAGCGGGGTCGCCCTGCTCTCCGCCCGGCTGGCCGGCCCGGCCGGGCGCGAGGGGAACACCGTCGGCACGTACATCTGCGCCGACCTGGCCTGTTCGCTGTACGTGCGCGGCAAGCGCAGGTCGGCCTCGGTCAGCCGCCCCGAGGAGTCGCTCTCGCTGGAGGAGCAGATCGCCCGCACGATGACCAACCTCGACGCCTTCGTGGCGCAGGTGCTCAAGAAGGTGTGACCCGCGGGCCGCGGGCGGCGAACCGCGGACGCGGGAGGCCGGAGGCCGACGACCCGGGGGGTCGTGGGCCTCCGGCGGCATGCCACCCCGGCCTCGTGGCCCCGGTCTCGTCACCCCGGCGGGGTTGGGCGCCCGC
>NZ_JBHYGR010000098.1:34964-35913 GCF_042738155.1 Kitasatospora sp. NPDC059088
GATGTGTGGGTGCGTCTCTGCTCCGCGGGGCGCGGGGCGGGGGCGCGCCGCGCCCCCCCGCCGGGGGGCCCCGGCGGCCCCCCCGCGCGGGGGGGGGGCCCCCCCCCCCCCCGCGTCATGCCACCCCGGCCTCGACGCCCCGGTCACGACACCCCGGCCTCGAAGGCCCCCCGCAGGTAGGCCGTGAACCGCTCGACCGTGGGACGTTCGTAGAGCGCCTCGGCACTGAGGCGCAGTCCGGTGAGGGCCTCGATCCGGTCCACGATCCCGGCCGCCAGCAGGGAGTGGCCGCCCAGCTCGAAGAAGTCGTCCCGCACGCCCACCGGTTGGATCCCGAGCGCCTCGGCCCAGACCTCGGCGATGATGCCCTCGATCTCGTCCCGCGGCGCCGCGTACGGCGTGCCGAGGTCCGGGCGGCCCTCGTCGGGGCGGGGCAGGGCCCGCCGGTCGACCTTGCCGTTCGGGGTCAGCGGCAGTTCGTCCAGGGCCACGAAGCGGCCGGGGACCATGTGCTCCGGCAGGCTGCGGCGGCACCAGTCCCGCAGCGCGGCGACCTCGGGCGCCCGGCCGCTGCGCCAGACCCCGTACGCCACCAGGACGGTGCCGCCCGGGAGGTCCTCGCGGGCCAGCACGGCGACGGCGAAGGCCTCCGGGTGGGCGCCGAGCACCGCCTCGACCTCGCCGAGGTCGATCCGCATGCCGCGCAGCTTGACCTCGTGGTCGATCCGCCCGAGGAAGTCCAGGCAGCCGTCCGGGCGGCGGCGCACCAGGTCGCCGGTGCGGTAGGCCCGGGCGGACGCCTCCGGGGAGCCGTCCTGCGGCGAGCCGGGCTGAGGCGAGCCGGGCTGCGGGGAACCCGCCCGCGGGGCGCCGCGGGGGGGGGGCGCCGCCCCCCGCGCCCCCCGGGGGCGGGGGGCCGCCCCGCGGCCGCGGCCGGCCCCCGCCCCCG
>NZ_JBHYGR010000099.1:0-1081 GCF_042738155.1 Kitasatospora sp. NPDC059088
GCGTGGGGCGGGCGGGGGGCCTGTGCGGGGCGGCCGGGGGGGGGGGGGGGGGGGCCCGCCCCCGGGGGGGGGGGGGGCCCCGCCGTCCGTCGTTCCCGTCCGTCGTTCCCGTCCGTCGTTCCCGGGTTCAGCTCCTGCGGTCCGTGACCGTCCAGGCGTCACCCAGGTCGTGGCGCAGTGCCGCCAGGGCGGCGTCGGCGGCGGTGCGGAAGGACTCCCCCTGCTCCGGGGTCCAGGGGGAGGGGCCGCCCGGGTCGTCCCGGTCGAGGGAGGGCTGGTACCGGTCGGAGAGCCGCCTCAGTTCGTCCCGGGTGGCCGGGGCCGGGGGGTCGGTTCGTCGAGTGTGCCCACCCACCCTGCCTCACCCCGGTCCGAGCGCGAGCATCGCCCCGGTCACCTCGCCGACCGCCGCGTCGGGGATCGCGGTGGCGGCCTCCGGGAGGACGAGCAGCCGGGCCCCGGGGATCTCGCGGGCGAGCGCCTCGCCGTTGCCGAGGGGGAAGAACGGGTCGCGGCGGCCGTGGACGACGAGCGTGGGAACCCGGATCCCGGGCAGGCGCTCGCGCCAGCGGGGTGCGCAGTCGAGCGAGGCGAACACCAGGCCCAGCTGGTTGGCCAGTTGGACCGGGGGAGCGGTGCCGGGCGTACGGTCCCAGATGCGCGCGGCGGTCGCGCGGGCGGTTCCGGGGTCGTTGCCGAGGATCTCCGCGCCGGCGGCGGCGAACTCCGCCACCGCCGTGCGGCTGCTCCAGTCCGGCGCGGGACGGGCGAACAGTCGGCTCATCGTCGCCGGGTCGTGGTCGGGGAGGTCGTCGTCGGGCGGGCCGGGGGCGACCGCGCGGGTGCCGACCAGGGTGAGGGCGCAGAACGCCCCCGGGTGGTCGAGCGCGGCCACCTGGGCGACCATGCCGCCGACGCCGATCCCCGCGAGGTGCGCGGGCCTTCCGCCGCCGCCGAGCGCGGCGCCCCCCCCCCCCGCCCCCGGGGGCGGCGCGGGGGGGGCGGGCGCGGGGGGGGGGGGGGGCGGGCGCGGGGGCGCGCCCCCTGCGGGGCGACGCAGCGCGGGGGGGGGGATCGCACC
>NZ_JBHYGR010000099.1:1091-29436 GCF_042738155.1 Kitasatospora sp. NPDC059088
GTGGGTGTGGTGGCGGGGGGTGGTTGTTGTGTATAACACACCGCCGCGAGCCCCGGGTGGGGCGGGCGCCGGCGCCCCCGCCCGCCCGCGCCGCCGAGCGCGCCGGCCAGGGCGGCGGCGTCGGCGGCGAGGTCGCGCAGGGTGTAGCCGGGCGCCTGCGGGTCCACCGTCGTCGACGCCCCGCTGTCGCGCAGGTCGTAGCGCACCACCCGGCGCCCGCCGGCGGCGAGGCGTTCGCAGAGGGCGTCGGGCCAGGACAGCATCGTCGGCCCGCCCACGAGCAGGACGAGCGGCGCGTCGTCGGCACCGAACGACTCGGTGCCCGAGACGACCCCGTTGGCGTGGACGGCGGCGCGCACGGCGGTGTGGGCGGCGGTCATCGGGTCACCGGGCCCCGTCGTCCCCGAGACCGCGGTCGGGCAGGCTCATGTCGCCCGTCCTGGGCGTGCCCTCGGCGAGCCCGTACCGCAGGTAGACGGTGCCCTGGGGGCCGGCCACCGGGGGTTCGAGGAGCGTGAGGTTCGTGGGCACCGCGCCCTCCTCGAAGACCTTCTTCCCGACGCCGAGCACGATCGGGTGCACCCAGAGGTCGAGGCGGTCGAAGAGCTTCTCGCGCAGGAGGGTCTGCACCAGGTTCAGGCTCCCGACGACCTTCACGTGCTCGTGCCGGTCGCGGATCTCGCGCACCGCGCCGGCCAGGTCGGGGCCCAGCCGGGTGGAGCCGGCCCACGGGAGCCCGGTCGTGCCCCGGGAGGCCACGTACTTCGGGACGCGGTTGAACAACTCGGCGATCTCGCCCTCCTTCTGCTGCGGCCAGTAGGCGGCGAAGAGGTCGTACGTGCGCCGGCCGAGCAGCAGCGCGTCCGTGCCCTCGTACGCGGCGAGGATCTGCGCCCCGGTGGCCTCGTTCAGCAGCGGCGCCTGCCAGCCGCCGTACGGGAACCCCTCCGGGTCCTCGTCGGGCCCGCCGGGCGCCTGGCCGACGAGGTCGAGGGTCGCGAACATCTCGATGTGGATGAGGCCCATGGCGGTACTCCTGGTGAGGTCGGTCGGTCCCGTCGAGATGTAGACCGGTCGGGGCCGGAAAACTCATCGCCACGCCGACACCCGGCTTCCGGAGATCCGGGGCCGCTCGCGGGCGCTCCGTACGCGCGGCTACAGTTCGATCATGATCAAGGGGGCGCAGGGAACGGAATCGGTGACGTCGCAGGGCGCGGTGGAGCCACGGGCCGGGGACGCCGACCGGGAGGCCGTGGCCGAGCGGCTGCGGGCCGCCGCGGGGGAGGGCCGGATCGACCTGGCCGAGTTCCAGGAGCGGCTTGACCTGGCCTACCAGGCCAGGACGTACGCCCAACTCGACGTCCTGGTGGCCGATCTGCCGCAGGAGCGGCCGTCCGGATCCCCGGCCGGTGGCGATGCGGAGACGCTCGTCCTCAAGACCCACCTGGGCAACATCAAGCAGGCCGGACGGTGGACGGTCCCGCGCAGGGTCGTCGCCGAGTGCAAGATGCTGAGCATCGTGATCGACTTCACCGAGGCCGCCTGCGCTCACCGGGAGGTCACCGTCGAGGCGAGCTGCGGCACGGGCGGCATCCAGCTGATCGTCCCGCCGGGCTGGGCGGTGCGGATCGACGGGGCGAGCACCAACACCGCCCACATCACCAACAAGGCCACCGCGCCGACCGACCCGGCCCTGCCGACGCTCACCGTCGTCGGGCATCCGCGGGCGGGGTACATCAAGATCAAGCAGCCCCGGCAGAAGCGGTAGCCGGTCCGGCGCGGGAAGTCGGCGGGGCCGACTTCCTGTGCCGGGCCGTCCTCGCGGGGTCGGGTGGTCAGGGGGCGGAGTCGATGCGGACGGAGCCGATCGAGGTCGGCGGGTTGAAGAACAGGGGGCTCCGGCCCTGCCGGATGACGGTGCCGGTGCAGTTGCGGGACTGGAAGACGGTGGCGCTGCCGCTGCCCGCCCGGTTCCCCACGGCGATGCTCTGGATGTGGGTGGTCAGCGAGGGGTTGACGCACTGCCCGACCGTGACCTGCCGGGAGCTGACGGTGGTGCCGTCGTCGATCTGCAAGGACGTGGGGCCGGCGGAGGCCGCCGTGGCGGCGGTCGCGAGGACGGTCGCCAGGGCGATCGATCCGATGGTGCCGCCGGTGCGGACGAGCCGGGACGGGGGGACGCGCATGGGGGTGCCCTTCCTCCGAGGGATCAGGCGGGCCCGGAGAGGGCCCGGTGCCACCTTGACCGGGGGCGGTCACGGCTGTCCCGAGGTCGGCCCGGAGTTCCCCCGAAAGAGCGGTCGGCCCTGCGGAGTTGTGGCCGCGGAGCGGGAAGTCGACCGGGCCGACGTCCGGTGCGCACGGGTGGGAAAAGGGGTTGAGGGATGATCGCCCGGGCTGGTAGCTTCCGGGTGACCGTGCAACCGCCCGAGGAGGTGAGACCCATGAACGCTGGACCCATATGGGTGCTCCCCCGCTCGTCACGGTCGGGCGATTGACGTAGGTGTCGCCGGGAGCGCCTCGACAGCCAGGCACTCCCGAAAGGCAACACCTCGTGCACTCTCCGCACTTCACCGCGCAGTCGTCCTCGAACGGCGTCCTTGAGCGCGACTTCACCCTGGGCGAAGTCCCCGGTGTCCTCTGGTCGCCGGCCTCCGGCGCGGCCGACCGCGCGCCCCTGGTCCTGATGGCCCACGGCGGCGGCAACCACAAGAAGCACCCGGCGATGTCCGGCCGGGCCCGACTCCTGGTGGCCGGCTGCGGCTTCCACGTCGCCGTCGTCGACGCACCCGGTCACGGCGACCGGCCGCGCACGGCGCACGACGAGGCGGAGATCGCCGCCCTGTACGCGGCCCGGGCGGCGGGCGAGCCGGAGGGCCCGATCGTCGTGCGCTACAACGACCACCTGGCGGAGCAGGCCGTGCCCGAGTACCGGGCGCTGCTGGACGCCCTCCAGGAGCTCCCGGAGATCGGCGCCGACGGGCCGGTCGGCTTCTGGGGCATCAACATGGGCACCGCGATCGGGATCCCCTTCGTGGCGGGCGAACCCAGGGTCTCCGCCGCCGTCTTCGGCCAGCACTGGCCCGACACCCTGGCCGAGCAGGCGAAGCGGATCACCGTCCCGATCGAGTTCGACCTCCAGTGGGACGACGAGCACATCACGCGCGAGGAGGGCCTCGCGCTGTTCGACGCCTTCGCCTCGACGGAGAAGTCCCTGCACGTGAACTCGGGCAGGCACAAGGACCTCCCCCGGTTCGAGGCGGACAGCGCGGCCCGCTTCTTCGCCCGGCACCTCGGCCGCCCGGCCGCCCCGTCGGCCTGACCCGTACGGTCCCGGCGCGGGACGCCCGGCGCGGGAAGTCGGCCCCGTCGACCTCCCGCGCCGGTTCAGCCCGCGAGGTGTTCCAGGAGCAGCGGTACGACCTGGTCGGCGTTGGCTTCCGGCAGCCAGTGGGTGGCGCCCTCCAGGGCCACGAACCGGTACGGGGCGCTCACGTGCGCGGCCGTCAGGTCCGCGGCGTCGCGGCCCAGGGCCCGGTCCTCGGTGCCCCAGACGTAGAGCGTGCGGACGGTGATCTCGCCGGCCGGGATCCGGAGCTCCTCGTTGACGGCCCGGTACCAGTTGAGTCCGGCCGTCAGCACTCCGGGCTCGGTCAGCCGTCGGACGTTGGACTCGGCCAGCTCCGCCGGCAGCACGTCCCGGTAGATCGCCCGCAGCCGGGCCGCGTCGTCGGCCAGCACGGCTTGCTCGGCCGCGTGCTCCGGCAGGCGGAACTCCCTTATGTACTGCGAGCGTTCGCGCTGGTCGCCGCCGTTGTTCAGGGCCGCGTAGAGCGCCTCGGGGTGCGGGGTGGAGAGCACGGTCAGGCTGTGCAGCCGCTCGGGGTGGGTGGAGGCCAGCGCCCAGGCGACGAGGCCGCCCCAGTCGTGGGCGACCAGGTGGAAGCGTGGTGCGTCCAGGGCGTCGGCGAAGCCGAGGGCGTCCGCGACCAGCAGTTCGACGGCGTAGTCCGCGATGTCCGCGGGGCGGGCGTCGGGGGAGTAGCCGCGCTGGTCCACGGCCACCGCGCGGTAGCCGGCCGCGGCCAGGGCGGTCAGCTCGGCGCTCCAGCAGTCGGCGAACTCGGGGAACCCGTGCAGCAGCAGGACGAGTTCGCCGTCGGCGGGCCCGGCGGCCAGCCCGTCGAAGGTGTGCCGGCCGACGCTCAGGCGTACGGCGGTGGGGAGGGGTGAGGACACGGGTCAGCTCCTGTCGGTAGCACGTCAACAAGATGATCAGACCACGCGACGGTGTCGGGCGACGGCGGATCCCCGGATCCCGGGTGGTCCACCACGGGCGGGACGGGCCCGGGCGGGACGGGCCAGGGGGCGCGGCGGCTCCTGCGGGCGCCGGCGTCATCCCGGCGCGCGCCTTCCGGGCACGGCGGAGCGCCGATCGGTCCCTAGGCTGGGTGCCGGCCCGCCAGCCCCGTCGAAGGACCGCGTATGCGCCGCTCCCGTCTGCTGCTGTCCCTGGCCCTGTCCGCCGTGACCGCCGGTGCCCTCGCCGCCGCCGATGCCGTACCGGACGCACCGGACGCACCGGGCGGGCCGGGCCGGCCGGTCCGCTCGGTGAGCCTGCCGGTGCTGCGTGATCCGCAGGCCCAGCAGAAGCTCCACCGGATGACGGACCCGGTGCAGGACTGGGTGGAGTCCGGCGCCCCGGCGGCGGACGGCTATGCCGGGACGGTGATCGACGCGTCGGACCAGCACGCCGACCTCTACTGGAAGGGCGAGGCCCCGGCCGAGGTCCGGAGGCTGCTCGACGCGCACGCCGACCCCGGCTACACCGTGGACGTGCACCACAGCCCGTACTCCCGGGCGGAGATGCGCGCCGCGATCGACCGGTTCACCGCCGCCGTGGCGCCCGGGGCCTGGACGTCGATCGGCCCGCAGGAGGACGGCGCCGCCATCGCGATCACGTACGCGCCGACGGCGGCCGCGCGGCTGACCGGGGGCGACGCGAGCGAGCGGGCGTACTCCCGGCGGGCCGCCGAGCTCGCCGGGATGCCGGTGACGGCCGCCGTCGGGGGCGCCCCGGCGGCGCTGTCCGGCAGCCGGCACTCCGACGGCGCGCCGTACTACGCGGGTGCCGAGGTCAACACCGGGAAGTCCGCGTTCTGCTCGACCGCGTTCAGCGGGTGGAAGGGCCGGACCAAGGTGCTGCTGACCGCCGCGCACTGCGGCAACGGCCGGTACTACAACGGCACCGGCGCGTACATCGGCGACCTGTCCGCGATCGGCGACGGTCTGGACGTCGGCACGGTCGCGATCAACGGCGACGGCGCCGGCCGGTTCTACGACGGCGCCTGGTCGGACCGCGGCGGTTCCTCACGGCACACCTACGGGGCCGGGCGCAACAACGTGGGGGACCTCGTCTGCCTGAGCGGCGCCCAGTCGGGGTGGACGTGCGACGTGCAGGTCAAGAAGGTCGACATCGAGACGACGAACGACGAGGGGACGAGGATCAAGCCGGTGGACGTCGCGGAGTCGAAGGGCGGAGACCGGCGCGCGATCGGCGCGAAGGGCGACAGCGGCGGCCCGGTGCTGGCCAACCCGTCCGGTGCGAACGGCGACATGGAGGCGCGCGGCGTGATCGTGGCCGGAGGGTCGGAGGTCGGCTGCCCGGCCGGATCGACGGCGCACCCGACGACCTGCTTCGCCCAGGTGCTGTACGTGCCGATGACGCCGGTGGTGAACCAGCTGGGCTTCTCGCTCTCCTGACGTCACTTCCGGGTGTTGGCGCGGCGGGTGGGTTCGGCCGTGGTCGGGTCCTCGGGCCAGGGGTGGCGGGGGTAGCGGCCCCGTAGTTCGGCGCGGACGGCTCGGTAGCCCTCGCGCCAGAACGACGCCAGGTCGCCGGTGACGGCGGCGGGGCGGCCCGCCGGGGAGAGCAGGTGGATGGTCAGCGGCACGCGGCCGGCGGCCACGGCGGGGGTCGTGGTCCAGCCGAAGAGTTCCTGCAACTTGACGGCCAGGACCGGGCGTTCGGTGCCGTAGTCGACCCGTATCTTCGAGCCGGACGGCACGGTGATGCGTTCGGGGGCCAGTTCGTCGAGGCGGCCCGCTTCGCCGGTGGCCCAGGGGAGGAGGCGCTGGAGGGCGGCCGTGGTGTCGATCCTCGCGAGGTCGGCGCGGCGGCGGGCGCGGGACAGTTCGGGCTCCAGCCATTCGTCGGCGCGCTCCAGCAGGGCCTCGTCGGAGACGTCGGGCCAGGGGTCGCCGAGGGCGGTGCGGAGGAAGGCGAGGCGTTCGCGGAGGCCGGAGGTGAAGGTCAGCAGCTCGCTGACGCCCTCGCGGGCGAGGCCGTCCAGGAGGGCGCCCCGGACGAGGGCCGGGTCGGGGCGCGTGAGGGGCTTCTCGGTGAGTTCGACGGCGCCGAGGGATTCGACCCGGCGGGAGGTGACCTCGCCCCGGCGGGTGTCCCAGTGGACTTCCTCGCGGGCGGTGACGAGCGGGGCGCCGGCCTGGAGGGCGGTGGACTCCTCCAGCGCCGCGGCGTGCAGGATGCGGGCCGAGTGCGAGCCGGCCGGGCGGTCGGCGGCGGCGACGGCGAGCCAGGGGAGGGCGCCCAGGGCCGTGCCGGGCGCGAGTTCGGCGGCCGTGCCGGAGGCCATCAGGTACGGGCTGCGCTCGCCGGGGGCGGGCCGCTCGACCCGGGCGCGGGCGATGCGTTCGGGGAAGGCGAGGGCGACGACGAGGCCGACGGCGGTGGCGTCGGGCAGGGCGGTCGTGCCTTCGTCGGAGGTGGCGCGCCGCAACCGGCGGACTTCGTCGCGCCAGCGGCCCGCGTACGGGTCCCGGGAGTCCTGCACCGCCCGCCAGACCGCGCCGAGGTCGTCGCCGAGGGCGCGCGGCGGTTCTTCGGAGAGCAGGGCGACCACCTCGGCCGCCCGGCGGGCACCGACGGCCGCGGCCCCGTCGACCAGGGCGCGGCCCAACCGGGGGTGCAGCCCCGTACGGGCGAGCCGGACGCCGCGGGCCGTGGCCCGGCCGTCGCCGTCCACCGCGCCGAGGGCGGTCAGGGCCTGCCGGGCGGCGGCCATCGCCCCGGCGGGCGGGGCGTCGGGCAGGGCGAGCCCGGTGGCGTCCGGGTCGCCCCAGCAGGCGGTCTGGAGGGCGAAGGAGGTGAGGTCGGCGAGGGCGATCTCGGGGGTGGGGAAGCGGGCGGCGAGGGCGTCCTCGGCCTCGTTCCAGCAGCGGTAGACGGTGCCGGGGGCCTCGCGCCCGGCCCGCCCGGCGCGCTGGCGGGCCGCGGCGAGCGAGGCCCGTACGGTGACCAGTCCGGCCAGCCCCCGGGCGTGGTCGGTGCGCGGCTCGCGGGCGAGTCCGGCGTCGACGACGACCCGCACGCCGGGCACGGTGAGCGAGGACTCGGCGACGGCGGTGGCGAGGACGACCCGGCGCCCCTGGGCCGGGGTGAGCGCGGCGTCCTGGACGGTCTGCGGGGCGCGGCCGTGGAGTTGGAGCACCTCGGCCGGGGCGCCGCTCAACTGCCCCGCCACCCGGGCGATCTCGCCGACCCCGGGCAGGAAGCAGAGCACGTCCCCGTCCTGCTCGCCCAGCGCCCGCCGCACCACGGCCGCGACGTGGTCGAGCAGCGCCGGATCGACCCTGGTCCCGTGCGCGGGCCGGACGGCGCGCGGCGGCGGCGCCCACACCACGTCGACCGGGTGGGACACCCCGTGCGCCGCCACCACCGGTGCGCCGCCGAGGAGTTCGGCCCAGGCCCCGGTGTCGGAGGTGGCCGAGGCGCAGACCAGCCCCAGTTCGGGCCGCAGCGCCGCCCGGACGTCGAGCAGGAAGGCGAGCGCGGTGTCGGCGTCCAGGTGCCGTTCGTGGCACTCGTCCAGGACGACCACGTCCACCCCGGGCAACTCCTGGTCGCGCTGGAGGCGTTGCAGCAGCACCCCGGTGGTGACCACCTCGACCACGGTGTCGGGGCCGACGCGCCGCTCCCCGCGCACGGTGTAGCCGACCTCGCGCCCCACGGACGAGCCGAGCAGCCAGGCCATCCGCCGGGCGGCGGCCCGGACGGCGAGCCGGCGCGGTTCGGCGACCAGCACCCGGCGCACCGGCCGGCCGTCGGCGAGCAGCCCCGCCAGGGCGAGCGGCACCAGTGTCGTCTTGCCGGTGCCGGGCGGGGCGGCGAGGACGGCCGTGCCGCCCCCGTCCAGGGCCTCGTGCAGCGCGGGGAGGGCGGTACGGACCGGGAGTTCGCGCCACGCGGGGTTCAAGGGGCTCAGCCCCGCTCGGTGACGAAGATCGCCGTGCCGGGGATCAGCCGCCCGCGCAGCGGGGACCAGCCGCCCCACTCCTGCTCCAGCCCGGCCGGCCACTCGGGCTCGACCAGGTCGACCAACCGGAAGCCGGCGGCGACGAGTTCGCGGACCCGGTCGCCCACGGTGCGGTGGTGCTCGACGTAGGTGGCATGGCCGTTCTCGTCCTGCTCGACGTACGGGGTGCGGTCGAAGTAGGAGGACATCGCGGTCAGGCCCTCGACGCCGGGCTCGTCGGGGAAGGCCCAGCGGATCGGGTGGGTCACCGAGAACACCCAGCGCCCGCCGGGCCGCAGCACCCGGTGCACCTCGCGCATCAGCCGCTCGGTGTCGGCACTGAACGGCACGGCGCCGTAGGCGGAGCAGGCGAGGTCGAAGGAGGCGTCCGCGAAGGGCAGGACGGCCGCGTCGGCCTGGACGACGGCGACGGGCTCCACGCCCCGGCCGAGGTCGATCCGGCGGGAGTGCTGGAGCTGGCGGTAGGAGATGTCGAGGGCGACGGGGCGGGCGCCGCGGGCGGCGAGCCAGCGGGAGCACTGGGCGGCGCCGGCGCCGATCTCCAGCACGTCCCGGCCCGCCACGTCGCCGAGCAGGCGGGCGTCGGCCTCGTCCAGGCCCTCGGGGCACCAGGTGAAGCGGTCGTCGCCGAGGAACTCGCCGTGCTCGTCCTGGTACTCGTCGGCGTTGCGGTCCCACCAGTGCCGGCTGGCCCGGCTGCTCTCGCCGAGCCCGGCCTCGCGCCGGACCGCGTCGTCGCCGTCCTCCTCCTCCAACTCGTCGGATCCGTCGGCCCCTGCGGGAGAGGTGTCAAGATCGTGAAGGGCGGACTGGGGGGTGGTGGCCACGGTGACAATGCCCATCGCGTAGGGTATGGAGTGCGGAAGCGCCGCTGCCGCGAAACGGCCCCGACCGGGGCCGGATCCTGGCGGTGGCATCCGGGGAAGGGCCCCTTCGGGCGCCACCGCGAGGTGCGCAACCGGAGGATATGGCCTGATCCGTACCAGGCTCCACCGTCTTGCCTCTTCTGGCGTTGACCGTGCCTGGCCGTCCCCGTATGCTACAAGTTGCGCTGCGGGCCTGCGCGCCTCGGACGGAGCAGGTCGCGCTCGCATCTGTCGAAGACCCCACGGTCGCAAGACGGACGCCGATTTCTCGTTGTTCACGGGATTTCCGGTGTGCCGTGTTCTTGGCTGTCCGGCTTTCGGTGGGAGCGATACGGGCCCTCCGCGTGGCATTACCTACGACTTTCATGTCCGTACCGGAGCCCTTTTCCTAATGACGAGCCCCACCGACTCCTCCCTCAGCACCACCCCGCAGGTCGCGGTCAACGACATCGGCGACGCGGAGGCCTTCCTCGCCGCCATCGACGAGACCATCAAGTACTTCAACGATGGCGACATCGTCGAGGGCGTCATCGTGAAGGTCGACCGTGACGAGGTCCTCCTCGACATCGGTTACAAGACCGAGGGCGTCATCCCGTCCCGCGAGCTCTCGATCAAGCACGACGTTGACCCGCACGAGGTCGTCGCCGTCGGTGACAACATCGAGGCCCTGGTTCTCCAGAAGGAGGACAAGGAGGGTCGTCTCATCCTGTCCAAGAAGCGCGCTCAGTACGAGCGTGCCTGGGGCACGATCGAGAAGATCAAGGAAGAGGACGGCATCGTCACCGGTACCGTCATCGAGGTCGTCAAGGGTGGTCTCATCCTCGACATCGGCCTCCGGGGCTTCCTCCCCGCCTCGCTGGTCGAGATGCGCCGCGTCCGCGACCTCCAGCCCTACGTGGGCAAGGAGCTCGAGGCCAAGATCATCGAGCTGGACAAGAACCGCAACAACGTGGTCCTGTCCCGCCGTGCCTGGCTGGAGCAGACCCAGAGCGAGGTCCGCCAGACCTTCCTCACCACCCTCCAGAAGGGTCAGGTGCGCTCCGGCGTCGTCTCCTCGATCGTCAACTTCGGTGCCTTCGTGGACCTGGGTGGCGTCGACGGCCTGGTGCACGTCTCCGAGCTGTCCTGGAAGCACATCGACCACCCGTCCGAGGTTGTCGAGGTCGGCCAGGAGGTCACCGTCGAGGTTCTCGACGTTGACATGGACCGCGAGCGCGTCTCCCTGTCGCTGAAGGCGACCCAGGAGGACCCGTGGCAGCAGTTCGCCCGTACCCACCAGATCGGCCAGGTCGTTCCGGGTAAGGTCACCAAGCTGGTTCCGTTCGGTGCGTTCGTCCGCGTGGACGAGGGCATCGAGGGTCTGGTCCACATCTCCGAGCTGGCCGAGCGCCACGTCGAGATCCCGGAGCAGGTCGTCCAGGTCGGCGACGAGATCTTCGTCAAGGTCATCGACATCGACCTCGAGCGTCGTCGCATCAGCCTGTCGCTCAAGCAGGCCAACGAGGCCCTGGGTGCCAACCCGGCCGAGGTCGAGTTCGACCCGACCCTGTACGGCATGGCCGCCTCGTACGACGACCAGGGCAACTACATCTACCCGGAGGGCTTCGACCCCGAGGCGAACGACTGGCTGCCCGGCTTCGAGAAGCAGCGTGAGGAGTGGGAGCGCCAGTACGCCGAGGCGCAGACCCGCTTCGAGCAGCACCAGGCCCAGGTCATCAAGAGCCGCGAGGCCGACGCCGAGGCCGCTGCCGAGGGTGGCGACGCCGTCGCCGCCGCTGCCGGTGGTTCCTACTCGTCCAGCAGCGACGAGGGCTCGGGCGCCCTGGCCTCCGACGAGGCCCTGGCCGCCCTGCGCGAGAAGCTGGCCGGCGGCCAGAGCTGAGGCTCTCGCCCCCCGCTAGCTGACAGCTAGGGAACGGGCCCCATCCGGATCACTCCGGGTGGGGCCCGTTTCGCGTTCTCCGACCGTTTCGCGCGCCCCTCACGCTTTCGTTTCACACCGTCGTTCGCACCTTCGATTCACGCCTTCGTTTTCCGGTTTGACTTATGTGTGGTTTATGTGAAGGGAAATGTGAGATGAGGCTCATTGCCCTGCTATAGGCCGGACTTCGGGTTGCACCTACATTGAGTGGAGCTGCCCGAAAGGCTCCTTCATGCGCATGCGCAACCCCTCCTCCGCCGTCCCCGCCGCCGTGGTCGGTGGCCGGCTCGCCGCGATCGGCCGGTTCTGTTTCCGCCACCGTCGCTGGGTGCTCGGCTTCTGGGCCGCGGTCCTCGTCGTCGGGGTGCTGATCGGCGGCCGGGTGTTCGAGGGTTCGGTGGCCGGGGCCTCCTCCGCGACCGCCGAGGCGGACCGGGGCAGTGCGGTGGTCGCCGCGGCCGACCCGGTCAAGGGGACGCTGACCGCGGTGGTGGACGGCAGGCCGGTGGACGACCCGGCCGTACGGGCCGCCGTGCAGAAGGCCACCGCCGAGATCGCGGCGCTGCCCGGGGTCGCCGGCACCCAGGACCCGTACGGCTCCGGCCCGGGTGCGGCCGCGCTGCGGGCCGCCGACGGCAGGGCCGGCCTGGTCAGCGTACGGATGGCCGACACCGCGACCTCCGCGCAGACCGACGCGGCCACCCACCGGCTGGCCGCCCTGAACGGCGCGGGCGGGGCGCACGTGACCGTCGGCGGGGACCTCGTCCTCCAGCAGGAGGTCAAGAAGCAGACCGAGCAGGACACCCGCTTCGGCGAGATGGTGACCCTGCCGCTCACCCTGGTCGTCATGGTGCTGGTGTTCGGCGGCCTGGCCGCCGCCGCACTGCCGGTGATCGGCGCCGTCGCCTCGGTGGGCGGGGCGCTGCTGGCCATGTTCGGGTTCAGCCGGATCATGGACATCGACACCAGCGTGCTGCCGATCGCCACCGTGCTGGGGCTCGGGCTCTCGATCGACTACGCCCTGCTGATGGTGAATCGTTTCCGCGAGGAGCGCGGCCACGGCGCGGGCATCGCCGCCGCGGTCGAACGCACCGCCGCGACCGCCGGACGCACCGTCGCCTTCTCCGGACTGACCGTGGCCGTGGCGCTGTCCGGACTGTTCGTCTTCACCAGCCCGGTGCTGGGCGCGGTCGCCGCCGCCGGGGTGAGCGTGGTGGTGATCGCGGTCGCCGCCGCGCTCACCCTGATCCCCGCGCTGCTCGGCTTCGCCGGCGGCCGGATCAGGACACCGAGCGCGCCCGTCCCCGACGAGGGCTTCTTCAGCCGTACCGTGCGCCGGGTCCGCAAGCGGGCGGTGCTCGTGACCCTCGCCTGCGTGGGCGTGCTGATGGCGGCCGGGGCGCCGTTCCTGCACGCCGACATGCGCAGTTCCGGCGCCGCCGTGCTGCCCGCCTCCTCGGCCGGGCGGCAGGTCGCGGAGGCGATCGACCAGCGCTTCCCGCAGATCGCGGCCGCGCCGATCACCGTCGTGGTCGAGGGCGGGGCGCCGGTGGCCCAGGCGTACGCGGACGAGGTGGTGGCCAAGCTGCCGGGCGTCAGCGCGGTCCGGGCCGTGACACCGGTGAGCGGGGCGGTGTCGACGGTCGACGTGCTGGTGCACGGGGACCCGCAGGGCGCCACGGCCAAGCAGGTGGTGGACGAGCTGCGGGCCGACCGGGGCGGGTTGAAGACCTACGTCACCGGCGGCGCGGCCTCGGTGGTGGACTTCCAGGACGAGTTGCTGGCGCGCGGGCCGTGGGCGCTGGGCCTGGTCGCGGCCGGGACGCTGGTGCTGCTGTTCCTGATGACCGGCTCGGTGGTGATGCCGGTCAAGGCGCTGCTGATGAACGTGCTGTCGCTGGGCGCCTCGCTCGGCGCGCTGACCCTGGTGTTCCAGGACGGCTGGCTGAGCGGGCTGCTCGGGTTCAGCTCGACGGGCGGGCTGGAGACCTTCATCCCGGTGCTGGTCTTCGCCTTCGCCTTCGGGCTCTCCATGGACTACGAGGTGTTCCTGCTCGCCCGGATCAAGGAGCTGACCGACCGCGGGTACGGCTGCGTCCGGGCGGTGGAGCTGGGCGTCCAGCGCAGCGGTCGGATCATCACCTCGGCGGCGCTGCTGATGGTGATCGTCTTCGCGGGCTTCGCGCTCGGGGACATGCTCATGGTCAAGCAGATGGGCATCGCGCTGGCGGTGGCCGTCGCGGTGGACGCCACCCTGGTGCGCTGCCTGCTGGTGCCGGCCGCGATGAGCCTGTTCGGCGAGTTCAACTGGTGGGCGCCCGCACCGCTGCGACGGCTGCACCGGCGGTTCGGGCTGAGCGAGCACGTGGACCTGCCGGAGATCGAGCCGGCGGTGCTCCCGGCGCAGCGGCCGGCGGCCAAGGACCTGGTCGAGGCGTAGCAGGACCGGGCGGCGGCTGCCCTGCCGGAGCGACGGCGGTTCACGCGAGGCGGTTCAGCAGGCCGACGGCGGTGCGCAGTTGCTCGCGCTCGGTGGTGCTGAGGCGGGACTCGATGGCGGTGGCGATGTGGTGCTCGCGGCGGGCGCGCTGGTCGAGCAGGGCCAGCCGCCCCGCTTCGGTGGTGGCGATCAGCTGCTTGCGGCCGTCGGTGGGGTGGGGCTGCTGGGCGACCAGGCCGGCCTCGGACATCAGGGCGACGGTGCGGGCCATCGACTGGTGGCGCACCCGGCGGAGGTCGGCGAGCTCGGCGACGGTGTAGGAGCGTTCGTCGCGGACCAGCAGACCGAGCACCGCGGCCTGGTTGGGCGGCAGGTCGTCGCTGTCGCGCAGGGTGCGGACCAGGCTGCCGAGGGCGGAGCGCAGGTCGGCGGCGAGATCCAGGGTGTCCGGGTGCGGGGCGTTGCTGGGCATGGGAGAAGTGTATCGGGAATTTGTGCAGCAAGACTGTACAGCTGTGCTGTATGGTTTCCTCCATGCGAATCACGAAGTTCGGACACGCCTGCGTACGCGTCGAGCACGCCGGAACCACGCTCGTCATCGACCCCGGAGCCTTCACCGACCCCGCCGCCCTGGCCGGGGCCGACGCCGTCCTGATCACCCACGAGCACATGGACCACTTCGAGCCGTCCCGGCTGCGCGCCGCGCTGGAGGCCGACCCGGCACTGCGGGTGTGGACCAACGGCGAGGTCGCCGCCCAGCTGGACGGCGACGGGCAGCGGATCACCGTCGTCGGCGAGGGCGACGCCTTCGAGATCGGCGGGGTCGGGGTCTCCGTCCACGGCGAGTGGCACGCCGAGATCCACCGGGACATCCCGCTGGTGAAGAACATCGGCTTCCTCCTCGACGGCCGGCTGTTCCACCCCGGCGACGCCTTCACCGTGCCGCCGCACGCCGTGGACACCCTGCTGCTGCCCCTCGCGGCGCCGTGGAGCAAGGCCGGCGAGGTGGTCGACTACGTCCGGGAGTCGGGTCCGCGGGTGGCGGTGCCGGTGCACGAGGCGACGCTCAGCCCGATCGGGCACATGATCGCCACCCGGCTGCTCGGGCCGGACGGGCCGGGGACCGGATCGGAACTGACCGTGCTGGGCGACGGCGAGAGCCTGGAACTGGGCTGAGCCGGGCCGGGCTGACGCGTCCGTCGCCGCGCCGGTAGCCTGACGCCATGCTGAAGATCGGACTGACCGGCGGGATCGGCGCGGGCAAGAGCGAGGTGTCCCGGCTGTTCGCCGCGCACGGCGCGGTGATCGTGGACTCCGACCTGATCGCCCGTGAGGTGGTCGCCCCCGGGACGGACGGCCTGGCGGCCGTGGTCGCCGAGTTCGGCCCGCAGGTGCTGCGCGAGGACGGCGCGCTGGACCGGCCGGCCCTCGGGGCGGTCGTGTTCGCCGACCCGGAGAAGCTCCGGGCGCTGAACGCGATCGTCCACCCGCTGGTGCGGGCCCGCTCCGCCGAACTGGAGGCGGCGGCCGCGCCGGACGCGGTCGTCGTGCACGACGTGCCGCTGCTCGCCGAGAACGGGCTGGCACCGCTGTTCGACCTGGTCGTGGTGATCGACGCGGACGACGAGGTCCGGCTGGACCGGCTGGTGCGGCTGCGCGGGATGGCCGAGACGGAGGCCCGGGCCCGGATGGCCGCGCAGGCCTCGCGGGCGGACCGGCTGGCGGTCGCCGACCTGGTGATCGACAACGGCGGGCCGCTGGACGCGCTGTCTGCGCGGGTCGACGAGGTGTGGGCGCAGCTGGTCGAGCGGGCCGCCGTCTAGGACCTTCCCCGGCCTTTCCTCCCCTGGGGACGACCGTCGGATCATGTGACCGATCCGGTGGTCCGGAGGGGACTCGGACGCCGTTCCGTGGGGAAGGGAGCATGGAGTGATGGATGATCGTTTTTCCCCTGAACCGCTGAACGTCGAGCGCTTGGAGAGCTACTCCCGCGCCGAACAGGACCAGATCCTCGGCCCCGGCGAGGACCCGTACGGCGTCGCCTACACCGGGCTCGCCTTCCGGCCCAAGGACGTGCACTTCGGCATCCGGGCCGCCGACGGCCGGCTCGTCGCCCACACCGGGCTGCTCCCGGTCCCGCTCACCGTCGGCGGCACCGACCTGGACGCGATCGGCGTCGGCGGTGTCTGCGTCGCCGCCGAACGGCGCGGCGAGGGGTTGGCGCACGCCGTGGTCGGCAGCGCCGTGGACCACGGGCGCGCGCTCGGCTTCCGGTACGCACTGCTGTTCTGCCGCCCGCCGCTGGCGGCGTTCTACCGGGGGCTCGGCTTCCGGGAGGTGGCCGAGGAGGTGACGGTCGAGCAGCCGGAGGGGCGGCTCGCGGTCATGCCGCTGCGCACCATGTGGCGGCCGCTGGCGGAGGGCGCCGGGTGGCCGGAGGGGCCGGTGCGGCTGCGCTCGCTGCCGATGTGAGGGTCGATCGGCTGCCGGCCGGCTGAGGCTCAGGCCGCCCTGGCCCAGCCGGTGTCCGCGTGGGCGACGGCGGCCTCCGCCAGGGCGCGGATCATCGGGTGGGCCCGGGTGCCGTCGCCGGACAGCTCAGGCTGGAACAGCGAGGCCAGGAAGAACGGGTGCCCCGGCAGTTCGAGGATGCGGACCTCGCCGGACGGGTCCGCGCCGCTGAAACGCAGCCCGTGGGCGTGCAGCCGGTCCAGGTAGTCGGCGTTGAGGCCGTAGTTGCAGCGGTAGCGCTCCTGGGTGGCGGTGGCACCCAGGGTGCGCTCGGCCAGGCTGCCGGGAGTGATCGCGACGGCGCCCTCGTGGCCGACCAGGGAGCAGCTGAGCGGGACGATCACCTGCTCGTCGAGGTCCGGGTCCTGCTCGCCGTTGACGGCGTTGGTGATGCCGCAGACGTTCCGGGCGAACTCCAGCGCCGCGTGCTGGAACCCGGCGCAGGTGCCGAGGAAGGGGATGCCGTTCTCGCGGGCGGTCCGGATCGCGGCCAGGGCGCCCTGCTCGCTGCGGTACGGGCTGCCGGGCAGCAGCCAGACGGCGTCGAAGCCGTCGAGCGCGCCCGGGGCCCCGGCGTCCTCGGTGGGGATCCAGTACGCGTCCAGGACCAGTTGCTCGCGCTCGGCGAGGGAGGCGAGCAGGCCGGGGACGCGGGCGTGCGAGCGGACGGCGGGGGAGCGGTCGCCGACCAGGGCGATCCGGGGGGTCAGATAGGTCATGGGGCTATCCTGACCCCGCATCCGAGATCAGTGCCAACGATGATTTCTTACTCCTCGATCAGATCGGTTGATGGCCGCCGTGGATCCGCAGCAGCTCCGCACCTTCGTCACCGTCACCCGGCTCGCCTCCTTCTCCGAGGCGGCCCGGGACCTCGGCTACACCCAGTCCGCGGTGTCCCAGCAGATCGCCGCGCTGGAGGCCGACCTCGGCACCGCCCTGCTGGGCCGCCGCCCGGTCGCCCCCACCGCGGCCGGACGGCGACTGCTGGAGCACGCCGCCCCGCTACTGGTCCGCTTGGAGGCGGCGCGCGCCGACGTCGCACGCCTGGCCGGCGCCCCGAGCGCCCGGCTGGTGCTCGGCGCCACCCCGCTGGCGGTCGGAGCGGCCCTGGGGCACGCACTCGGCGAAGTGCGCCGGGTGTTCCCGCAGGTGGAACCCGTCGTCCAGGTGCTCGCCCAGGGGGTGCTGCCCGCCCAGGTCGCCACCGGCGAGGTCGACCTCGCGCTGATCGACGGCCTGGCCGCGCCCAGCGACCCGCTGCCGCTGCCCGAGGTCGGCCCGCTGACCACCGTCGCCGTCGGCGAACAGCCGCTCGCCGTCGCCCTGCCGCTCGGACACCCGTTGGCCGGCCGCCCCGGCCTCGCCCTCGCCGACCTGTCCGCCGCCCGCTGGCTGGACGCCCCCGACCTCACCCCCACCGCGGACCGGCTGCGCGCCGCCACCGGCACCGACGGCTTCCGGCCCGCCACCCGCTACCGCGGCACCGATCTGCACGGGCTGCTCACGCTGGTCGCCGCCGGACACGGACTCACCCTGCTGCCCGCCCCCGTCCTCGCCCGGGTGCCCGGCATCGCGTCCGCCCCGATCGCCGCACCCCGACTGGTGCACCGCACCGAACTCCTCCACGGCAGCCTGCCGGAGGGGCCGGCGGCGCTGCTGGCGCGGCTGCTGGCGGGGTGAGGGGGCGGTCGGTATTTCACTTGGCGGGTTGACCGGCACCTGGCAGAGTCGGCGCATGACGCGCGACGACCTCGTCGGGATGCTGGCCGGGCAGACACCGGCCTGCGGCCCCGCACGCGAAGCCCTGCTCGCCGGGGCGACTTTCGAGGTCGGGAGCAACCTGATCCCCGCCCGACAGCACTTCGGCGTCTTCCGGCGCCGACTCGAACGCACCCGGCGGCTCGGGTTCGAGGTGCCCGGCCTCGCCGAGAGCGTCGCGGTCTTCGAAGCGGCGGGGGAGCAGGGCCTGCGCCTCGGCGTGATCAAGGCGCCCGACCTGATCTTCTGGGTCTACCTCGACGCCACCGACACGACGGTCCTGGCCTGCATCGGCGGCCGTTGGGAGGGGAAGGGCTGACGGCGAGCCGAACGGCACCTTGCCGCGCCGGTCAGACTGCGGCCCGGGCGGCGTTGCGGGTGAGGAAGTCCGCGACCGTGCCGGTGAGTGCCGCGGGGTCGTCCAGCCAGGGGTAGTGGCCCGCGCCCGGCTGGACGGTGAGGGTGACGTCGGGGAAGAGTGACGCCGCCGCGGTGGCGGAGGCCGCGGTGGGCCAGAGGTCGACCTCCCCGGCGAGCAGCAGGACCGGGCAGGTGAGCGTGGCCAGTCGGCGGCGCAGAGCCTCGGTGTCGGGGGTGTAGTCGGCGTAGTAGTGCTCGCTGACCGGCAGGGAGCGCTGGGCCGGGTCGGCGGCGGCGTGGGCGCGGGCCGCGGCGTCCCAGCGGCCGTACATCAGCGGCTCGAAGGCGAAGCGGTGCCGGGCGGCCTCGGCGAAGCTGGTCGCGGACCGCATCCCGTCGTACCCGAGGACGGCCTCGGCGTGCCAGGGCTCGCCCGCCCGGGCGGCGATCACCTCCCGCGCGCCGGTGTCGGAGGGCAGTCCGACGGCGGCGAAGGAGGGGGTGAGCAGGGTGAGGCTGGTCAGGCGGTCGGGGTGGGCGGCCGCGTAGAGCATGGCGAGGGCGCCGCCGGCGGAGTGGCCGAGCAGGTCGATCCGGTCCAGGCCGAGGTGGCGGCGCAGTGCCTCGACGTCGGCGACCAGGCGGTCGACCCGGTAGCTCGCCGGGTCGGCGGGCGTCCCGGAGGCGCCGGTGCCCCGGGTGTCGGGCAGGATCAGGGTGCGGTGGGCGCCCAGGCCGCCGAGGTCGCCGAGGTACTCGGCGGCGCGGCCGGGGCCGCCGGGGAGGCAGAGCAGCGGCGGGCCGTCGCCGAGGGTGCGGAAGGCCAGGTCGGTGCCGTCGTACGAGGTGAGGAACTCCATGGCGGACAGCCTGGGGGGCCGGCGCGGGTACGGCTATCGTTCAGCCAGGACTGAATGATCGAGGGGCGGTGGCCGCGTGGCGGTGGAGATCCGGTTGTCGGCGGCCGAGGTCGCCCGGGTGCGGTTCGCGGTCTCGCCGCTGGCCGAGACGGTGCTCGGGCTGCGGCCGGCGCTCGGGGTCGGTGGGCACGACGTGCACCGGGCGTGGGTGCGCGGGGCCCGGTCGGTGCTCGCCCATGAACCCGAACTCCCCCTGCTGCGCGCCCTGTTGACGGGGTGCCTGCCGTCCTTCCTGTTCCCGGTGCCGGAGCTGCGGCTGCCCTCCTTCGAGGCCGAACTGGCCGGGCTGCGGGCGACCGACCCGGCGTACGTGGCGGCCGAGTGCACCGCCGCGCTGGGCGCCGCCCGGGCGCGTCGACTGCCGGACGCGGCCGAGCTGTTGGGGCGGGTCGCCGATGCGCTGGAGCGCCTCCACGGCGAGCTGGTCGCCCCGCACTGGGGGCGGATGCGGGCCCTGCTGGAGGCGGACCTGGGCCGCCGGGCGGTGACCCTGGTGGACCGCGGGGTGGAGGGGCTGTTCGCCGAGCTGCACGGTGATGTCGTCTGGCGGGAGGGCGAGTTGGTGGTGCACGGCCGTCGTCGTACCGGGTCGGTGTGGACGGTCGAGGCGGGCGGGCACGGTCTGGCGCTGATGCCGTCGGTCTTCGGCTGGCCGGACGTGATCGTCGACCACTCCCCGCGCGCCGCCGCCTCGATCCGCTACCCGGCGGCCGGGGTCGGGCTGTTGTGGGAGGAGCCCCGGCCGTCCTCCGCCGGGCTGGCCGCCGTGCTGGGGCGCACCCGCGCGGAGCTGCTCGCCGTGCTCGGCGAGCCGTTGAGCACCCCGCAGCTCGCCGAGCGGCTCGGCGTCACCCCGAGCGCCGTCTCCCAGCACCTCGGTGCGCTGCGCGGCGCTGGGCTGGTGGCCACCCGGCGGAGCGGGCGCAACGCGCTGCACCTGCGGACGGCGGTGGGGGCGGTGCTGGTGGGGGAGGCGGGCGCCGTGCAGCCGGGGGCTGAGGGCTGAGGGCCGAGGGCTGGAGTCCCGGGGGAGGGCGGATGTGGAGGGGGTGAACACCACTCGTTCACGTCCCGGACCTGACGATCGTCGCGCGGGCGGTGCTGTCATGGGCACAGTCGCCCGGCGAACGGCCGGGCCGGACCGGGAGAGCTTCCCCCATGATGCTCCGTCAGCGTTCCACCGTCATCGTCGCGGTGGCCGCCCTCGCCGCCGCCGGATTCGCCACCGGTACCGCGCAGGCCGCCACGGCCGCGCACAAGCCGGGCAAGTCCGGTGCCACGAGCGCCAGTTGTTCGCAGGCGTACCTGCCGCTGCCCGACCCGTCCTGCACCCCCGGCGCGTACAACCCGGCGGTCACCCAGGCCACCATCGGCCAGACCATCTGCGTCTCCGGCTGGACCGCCACCGTGCGCCCGCCGACCAGCTACACCAACGCGTTGAAGACCCAGCAGATCGCCCAGTACGGCTACGCGGACACCAACCCCGCGGACTACGAGGAGGACCACTTCGTCCCGCTGGAGCTCGGCGGCGCGCCGCGCGACCCGCACAACCTGTGGCCCGAGCCGCGCTACGGCAACGAGCCCGCGCAGAGCAAGGACTCGGTCGAGACCAGATTGAAGAACGCGGTGTGCGGCCACAAGGTGACCCTGGACGCGGCCCGCAGCGCGATCGCCAGTGACTGGACCACGGCGCTCAGCCGCCTGGGGCTGTGACCCCGCGGGGTTGAAAGGAAGCCGCCAGGTCCGTCCGTTCCCCTGTGCCGGACGGGCCTGGCGGCGGTCTGTCGGTACGTCAGCGGCAGCCGGGGAAGGCCTCGCAGAGCGGGGCCGTCATGCCGGTGGCGACGTACTTGTCCTCGGGAGCCTTCCAGGCGTCCTTGGGCTGGGCGCCGGCCTTGGCCGTCGCCCAGACGGCCAGCTCGGTGACCGCCCCGCCGCCCAGCACCACGTACTCGTGCAGGGTGGCGGTGGAACCGTCGGGCTGCGGGGCCGTCACGGTGGCGGCGAAGTAGGGCGCGTCGGCCGCGCTGGTCACCTTGACCGTGGCGCCCGGCGCGGTCCTGGCGCAGTTCGTCACGGCCTCGGTGATGCCCCGCTCGATCGCGTAGGCGGTCTGGGCGTTGCCGCTGCTGTGGGTCGGGTCGCCCCAGAAGTCCACGGTCTGCTGGGCCGTCCAGCGGTCCCCGCCGAAGCCGACGGCGGCCTTGGCCCGCGCCGCGCCGTCGGTGTACATGTACTCGTCGCCCTTGGGCGGCGCGGCGTGGCACAGCTCCATGCCCTTGAAGCCGATCGGCCCGGTGACCGGCTTGGCGTTGGCCGCCAGTGGGGCGAAGTGGTAGGTCTCGTCCATCGGGATGCTCTTGGTGTCCGCCCAGGCCTTGGCCGGGACGGCCTTGCCCTGGTCGGCCCCGGTGGTGGGCCCGGCCGTGCCGCCGGCCGGCGCCGCGGTGGTCGGCGCCGCCGGGGCGGCGCTCTTGCCGCCGTCCTGGCCGCTGTCGTCCGGTCCGCAGGCGCTCAGGGCGCCCGCGCAGAGCAGGGCGGCGGCGGTGACGGTGATCAGGCGGGTGCTGCTGCGCACGTGACGATTCCTCGGGTGTCCGGTGTCGTGGGGCGGGGCCGGGGCCGGTGGCGCGCCGGCCACCCGGCCCCGCCGCCCGGCCGACCCGTGACTGCGGGCACTCGGCATGGCTGTTCCCCCCGTTGCTGCTGCCGTCAGGCCCCCCTGGCTCCGCAGCTCACCGCAGGTCTGAGGAACGGTCAGAGCGGGTGCTGCGTCGACGGCGGACGAAACCTATGACACGGCGGCGCCGGTCGCAAAGCGGGATTCCGCCGGGTGCGCGGGCGAATGCGAGGGTTGCAGCGGGTTGGTGGTGAACATGTGTGCGGCCGCGGCGGAACCGATGTCCGGCGGGGGAGTGCCGTCCGGCCGGTCCGTGGGCGGACGGATCCCTTGCCGGGCACCGGATCCAGGCCCCCGGGGGCGGGAACCGGCGGTGGGTCGTGCCCGTTCGGGGCGGCGTCGGCCCGCCCCGGCCGGGGTGCCGATGCCAAGGCTTCCTCCCGGCCGTGGGACGGATGTGATCCCACCCACGGTCCGGGTCGGGGCAGGTCGCGCGGGGTGTCCGCCCGGTTACGGCTCGGGGTGTCCGCCTCGTTGCGGCTGGGGGCGTCCGGCCCGCTACGGCTGCGGGTGGGTGCCCGGGACGCCGAGTTGGGCGGCGAGCCAGGGGAGGGCCTGGGTGAAGGTGGCGGAGCCGGTCTGCCAGGTGTGCTTGCCGGAGCCGACGGCGGCGGTGGTGCGGATGCCGTCCTTCTTGGCGGCCGCCTCCAGGAGCTTGGCGGACTCGATCTGGCCGTGTTCCTCGTCGCCCTGCCCGAAGTAGCCGGACACGCCCTGGTACTTGGGGTGGTGGGCGAGCACCGTCAGCGGGTCGTGGGCGGCCCAGGCCGCCGCGTCGCCGCCGTACAGCTCCTGGATCGTGTGGTCCTTGTCGCCGATGTACGGGCCCTTGTCGCCGGAGAAGTCGCCGAAGTGGGTGAAGACGTTGGGGTGCTCGACGACCAGGTCGACGGCGCAGGTGCCGCCCATCGACCAGCCGGCCACGCCCCACTTGTGCGGGTCGGTGGCGGCGTTGAAGGTCTTCTGGACGTACGGGGGGACGTCCTTGAGCAGGTGGCTCTCGGAGTTGCCGTGCGGGCCGTCCACGCACTCGGTGTCCACCCGGAAGCCGCCGGTGGCGTCCACGAAGACCAGGATCGGGGCGAAGCCGTTGTGCTTCGCGGCGAACTCGTCGGCGGTCCGCACCGCGTTGCCCGACCGGATCCAGTTGTCGGGCGCCGCGAACTCGCCGCCGATCATCTCCAGCACCGGCAGCTTCGGCCGGGCCTTGCTGCGGAACCAGGCCGGCGGCAGGTAGACCAGCTCCTGGCGGTGGGTGAAGCCGCTCGCGGTGTCCGGGATGTCGACCTGGACGATGCGGCCGGTCGTGGTCTTCCCGTGGATCGAGGAGACCTCGGCCAGGGTGATCTGGTCCGGCAGCGGCTGCCCGCTGAGCTCGCCGATCGCGTCGTCGACCGTCGGGTAGTAGCCGGTGGCCATGTTCACGCTGTTCGCGGCGCAGAACAGCGCCAGCAGGACGGTCGGCGCCACCAGCGCCCGCCGCCACCAGCGCGCGCCGCGCCAGCCGAAGCCCAGCACGGCGAGCGCGGCGACCGCCACCCCGCTCCACAGCCACACCCCGAACGGGATCGGGTCGGTGATCCCGGCCAGGGTGAGGACTCCCACCGCGAGGACCGCGGTGAGCAGCAGCGCCGTACCCAGCGCGATCGGCCCCCACTTGCGCTGCCAGGACCGGTCCCGCAGGCCCACCGCGGTCAGGAACAGGGCGAGGGCGGCGGCCTGGACGGTCCAGGGGAACCAGCCGTCGAGCAGCGAGACGTTCATGCGCGGAGGCTAGGGGCGGTGGATGAGAGAGGGCTTAGAGGCTGACCGTTCACTGGTGACGTCCTGGGAGCGGGCTGGGAGCGCGTTGGGAGCGCGTGGGGAGGCCGGGGCGTGGCCGCCTTCGCCACCGTCGCGGCAGCACCCGCCCGCGGTCGGGCGCCGGTCCGAACGGGACGGCTCTCAGCCGACCGGACAGGCGTCGATCAGCGCACCGACCACCACACCGATCGAGGGACGCGCGGTCGAGGTGGAACGCCAGACGGCGAAGACCCGGCGCCGTGGGGCGTCCACCAGGGGCACGAACCGTACTGGAGCGGCGGCCGGTTCACGTCCCAGGCGCGGGATGATGGCGATTCCCAGTCCTGCCGCGACCAGCGCCAACTGCGTGGGGTGTTCCGAGGCGGTGTGGGCGATGCGAGCACGCTTGATGTTGCGCACCAGCCATTCGTGGCACAGCTGCCCGTCGCTCGAGGTGATCCAGTGCTCATCACCGAGGTCGGCCAGGCTCAGCGTCGGGCGGCCGGCGAGCCGATGGTCCGGGGGCAGGGCGATGTCGTAGGTGTCGTCGAGGAGGGCGCGGTGGTCCAGTCCCTGGGGCAGGGCGAGCGGATCCCCGGCCCAGTCCTCGACGACGGCCAGGTCGAGCAGCCCGCGCCGCACCGCCGGGACGGCTTCGTACGGTTCCTGCTCCCGCGCCGACACCGTCAGGTCCGGGTACCGGGCCCGCAGGGCCCGCAGAGCCGATGGGAGCAGCGCGCGGGCGGCGGTGGGGAAGGCCGCGATCGTGAGGTCGCCGGTCACCAGTCCGTGGTGCTGCGCCATCGTCGCCATGACGCGTTCCATGTGCGCGAGCAGTTCCGCGGCCTCCCCGGCGAGCAGGGTGCCGGCCTCGGTCAGGCGAATGCCCCGGCCTTGACGTTCCGCCAGGTGAGTGCCGGTCTCCTGCTCCAGTCGCGCCATCTGCTGCGAGACCGCCGACGTGGTGACGTGCAGGAGTCGGGCCGCGCCCACGACGGATCCGGTCGTCGCCACCGCGTGCAGTACCCGCAAGCGTTCGAGGTTCAACATCTCAGTGATGCTACGAGATGCAGTCAAGAAACATTCACTTGTGCTTTCCGGTGATCGAACCCAGAGTGGGCGCGGCGCAACAGGCCATCACGAATGGCGACGGGGGTATGCCGAGTGACGTCTCGGCGTGCACGTCATTCGGCCTTCTCTACGCGTCCGGCCGATGCCGCTCCTGCCTCAGCCGCCGACCCGTCAGTCGGCGGGTGAGGCAGGGCGGGCACCCTTGGCGTCGCGCATCCTCGGGTGGACGGCCCGGGCGGCGACGGGGAGCGGGTTCGTGGTCAGACCGTGTAGTCGGCGTGCGGGGTGCCGCGCTCCCAGACCGTCTCGAAGGCGCCGGAGACCAGCTCCACCACGGCCGGGTCCTCGCAGTACCGGTGCCCGGCCCAGGCGCCGTCGCCGCTGAACCAGTGGAACAGCACCAGGCGGTCGTCGATCAGCCACAGGTCGTTGCCGGGCAGCGGGATGTCCGAGGCCAGCCGCCGGGGCAGCCAGCGCACCTGCTCGCCCGCGGCGAGGTTCACCGTGGTGAGTGCGTGCTCCCAGCGGATGTAGTCGGTGACCGGCTCGGAGACGATCCGCGCCCGGCGCAGCCGGACGCCCCGGCCGACGGTCTCGCGCACCAGCGGCACCCAGCAGGCCCACCACGGGGAGTCCGGGTCGGTGTCGACCGCGCCGGAGCGCTTGAACTCCTCGAAGGCGGCGGCCTCGTCGGCGACGCCGTAGGCGTCCCGCATCTCCAGGTGGACGGCCGTCCGGCGGGCGCCCCTGAGCAGGGCGGTGAAGTCGGGCAGGGGCTCGGTCATCGCGGGCCTTCCGGGGGTGGGTGCGGGGAGTGGGTGGGCGTCGGGTGCGGGCGGTTGTGGGTGTCGGGTGCGGGCGTCGGTTACGGGCGGGTGCGGGCGTCGGCGGTGAGGCGGCGGAGGGCGGCGCGGGCGGGCGGGCCCCAGGTGGTCTTGCCGCCGGGGCGGCCGAGGCGGCCGGCCTCGCCGATGTGGATGCCGCCGAGGGCGCGCATGACGGCCCAGCCGCGGGCGCGGCGCAGTGTCGCCCGGTCCGGGGCCGGTCGGTAGGCCCGGTGGAAGAGCTCGGCGCCGCCGTCCGGGAGGAGGGACCAGGCGGCCGCGAGGTCGCTCGCCGGGTCGCCCGCGCAGAGTTCGCCGAAGTCGACGACGCCGCAGAGGGTGCCGTCGGCGGTGAGGACGTTGGCCGGGTGGAGGTCGCCGTGGATCCACAGGGCCGGGCCGGTCCAGTCGGGTGCGCTGACGGCGTCCTCCCAGACGGCGCGGATGGCGCGGACGGCGTCCGGGTCGGGGATCAGCCCCATGGCGGCGGCCGAGGCCAGCCCCTGGGTGACGTGCTCGGCCTGGGCGGCCAGCGGCTCGCCGCGGGCGCCGGTGGGCGCGGTGGCGGGGGCGGGCCGGTGCAGGGCGGTCAGGAAGGCGGCCAGGGTCCCGGCCGCGGCGGCGGCGCGGGTGACGGGAGCGTGGTCGGCCGGGGTGCCCGGGACCCAGGTGGTGACCAGCCAGGGGTGGGGGAAGCGCTCGGAGGGCTCGCCGAGGCGCCGGGGCGCCGGGATCGGCAGGGGAAGCGGCGAGGGGAGGGCGGGCAGCCACGCATGTTCCTTGCGCAGCAGGGCACTTGCGTCCT
The DNA here is from genome assembly GCF_042738155.1 of Kitasatospora sp. NPDC059088. Lineage (NCBI taxonomy): Bacteria > Bacillati > Actinomycetota > Actinomycetes > Kitasatosporales > Streptomycetaceae > Kitasatospora > Kitasatospora sp. NPDC059088. The sequence goes on from NZ_JBHYGR010000099.1 coordinate 27,366, forward strand.
CCGTCACCCAGGGCAGCCGGACGGCGAGGTCCTCGCCGAGCCGCCACATCTGGTTGGACCAGCCGCGTGCACCGAGCCGCAGCGGGAGCTCGGCCAGGTCGGGGTGTTGGTCGCGCAGGAGCTGCCGGACCAGGTCCTCGGTGATCTCGATCGCGGTACGGGGCATGGGGGAAGGGTAGTTGGGTGCCCGGGTGCCCGGGTGTCTGGGTGTTTGGGCCTAGGGAGTCGGAACCGTGGGTGCCGTCCAGCTGGCCAGGACCCGGAGGGACTGCGCGGTGGGGGAGTTCGGCTCCACGTTGTAGACGCACAGCGTCTGCTCCGCGTCGCCCGGCACCTGGAAGGACTCGTAGGAGAAGTGCAGTTCCCCGACCAGGGGGTGGTGGTAGTGCTTGGCGCCGTGGGTGCGGCGCAGCACCCGGTGGTCGTTCCACCAGCCGGTGAACTCCGGCACCTGGAGGGTGAGTTCGCCGACCAGGTCGGCGAGCCGGCGGTCCTGGGGGTAGCGGCCCGCCTCGAACCGGAGCATGGCCACCGTCTCGGCGGCGAGCCGCTCCCAATCACCCACCGTCTCCCGGGCCTTGGGGTCCAGCAGGTAGTAGCGCGCCATGTTGCGGCGGTTGGCGGGCAGGGCGTCGAAGTCGGTGAGGACCTCCCGGGCGAGCCGGTTGGAGGCCAGGACGTCGGTGCGCCGGCCGAGGATGAAGGCGGGCACGTGGTCGAGCGTCTCCAGCATCAAGTACAGCCCCGGGCGCACCCGTTGGGCCGCCGCCGGGGTGCGGCGGGCGGCCGGGCGGGAGTCGGACCGGAGCAGGTCGGCGAAGTGCTCGCGCTCGGTGTCGTCCAGGCGCAGGGCGCGGGTGATCGCCTCGACGACCTCGTCGGAGGGGTGGAGGGCCCGCCCCTGCTCCAGCCGGGTGTAGTACTCCGTGCTGACCCCGGCCAGCCGGGCCACCTCGTCCCGGCGCAGGCCCGGGACGCGGCGGACCCGCCCGTCGGCGGGCAGCCCGGCGTCCTCGGGGGTGACCCGGGCGCGGCGCGAGCGGAGGAACCCGGCGATCTCCTTGGTGCGGTCCATGGCTCCATTGTCGGCGGTGTCGCGGCGCGGCGGGCGGTCCTGGGTGGTCCTGCCGGTACCTGTCAGGGCAGGGCCAGGTATGGCGTCCCGGGGGGCTCCGCCCGGGGCTGTACTGGATCTGCGGCCGACGGAGAGCGGCCGATCGAATCCCGACGCCCCTGGAGGGTAAGAAACATGTCCACGAACACCACCTCCCTTCCGCTCGCCGGCCGCGTCGCCGTCGTCACCGGCGCTTCGAGCGGCATCGGCGCGGCCTCGGCCGAGAAGCTGGCGGCGCTGGGCGCCCGGGTCGTCGTGCTGGCCCGCCGGGCGGAGCGGCTGGCCGAGCTGGTCGAGCGGATCGAGAAGAACGGCGGCAGCGCGGTCGCCATCGCCGCCGACGTGACGGACGTCGAGGCGATGCAGGCCGCCGCGGCCCGGGTGGAGACCGAGTTCGGCGGGGCCGACCTGCTGCTGAACAACGCCGGTGTCATGCTGCCCGCCCCGATCGAGGAGCTGGCGACCGCGCAGTGGAAGCAGCAGATCGACCTCAACATCACCGGCCTGATGAACGCGATCGGCGTGTTCACCCCGCAGCTGGTGAAGGCGGCCGCCGAGCGCGGCGTGGCGGACCTGATCAACACCTCGTCCATCGCGGCGCAGAACATCTTCCCGACCTTCGCGGTGTACTCCGGCACGAAGGCGTACGTCAGCCAGCTGTCGCGGACCCTGCGGGCCGAGCTGGGGGCGAAGAAGGTCCGGGTGTCGGCGGTCGAGCCCGGCATCGTCGGGACGGAGCTGCAGAGCCACGTCACCGACCAGGGCGCGCTGGACTGGCTGGAGGGCGCGAAGGCCGCCATGGAGTGGCTCACCCCGGAGGACGTCGCGGAGACCATCGGCTTCATCGCCACCCTGCCGCCCCGGGTCAACCTCCAGCAGGTCACGGTCATGCCCACCGGCCAGGCCAGCTGAGCCGCACCCCCCACCCCGGGCGGCCCCGCGCACACCGCGCGGGGC
>NZ_JBHYGR010000099.1:29446-32879 GCF_042738155.1 Kitasatospora sp. NPDC059088
GTCGCTGCCGTCCCCCCCCCCCCCGCCGTCCGCCGCCCCCCCCCCCCCCCCCCCGGGCGCGCCCCCCCGACCCCCGCGCGCCCCCCGCCCGGGGAGTTTCAGGGGGTGGCGGGGTCGGTCGGTGACCGCTTCCGGCGTGCTGCGTAGTGGACGAAGCCTTCGCTTTTCCGGAAAGTTCGGCGTTTCGGTGTCCTCGTCGATCTTCCAGTCCTGGATGACAAGGTCGGAGGTCGCCTCGTCGACCCACACGGTCGGGGAGTCACCGTCCGGGCAGGTTCCTCAGGTCAGCCGGAACTCCTGGTGGGGGACGGCACGTGCCCAGACGGCCTCGAAAGCCGAGGCGCAGAGGCTCACGGCTTGCGGGGCGAGGGTGACTTCGTCGTCGACGAAGTCGCCCTCGCCACTGAAATGGTGGACCAAGAGGTGCTGCCCGTCGATGAGCCAGAAGTCGTTGCCGGGGAGTGCCAGGTCGGTCGCCTGTCGACGGGGAAGCCATCTGACCTGCTCGCCGGAAGCGATGTTGCGGAACGTGATCTCATGCTCGAACCGGATGTACTCGCTTGCCGGTTCGGAGATGATGCGGGCGCGTCGTACGTCGATGCCGCGAGTGGTGGTCTCCTCGATCAGCTGCAACCAAGGGCTCCACCAGGACGCCTGGTCGGCCGGATCGTCCCGTTGCCCCCTGAGCCAGCGGAGGAACAAGGGGTCGTCGCGCATGTATCCGTCGCGCATCTCCAGGTGGAGCGCCGAGCGGGTGCAGTTCCGCAGCAGGTCCTCAAGCGTGGGGGCTGACGCCACCGCTCACCTCCGGGAAGAACTGCATTATGTGCTTGGGTAGTTCGATCACGGCTTCATGCTCGGGGACGTCCATCTGCGCGAGACGTGCCACAGCGGGTATCCGGGCGGGCCGGCCCGCCGCGGGGGGGCGCCCCGCGCGGGGGCGCCGGGGGGGGGGGTGGGGGTCGGGCGGGGGGGGCGGGGGGGGGGGCGCCGGGGGGCGCCCCCCCCCCCCCCCCCCCGGGGTGATTCAGGGGGTGGCGGGGAAGTCGTCGGAGCGGATGCCGGCGATGAAGGACTGCCACCCGTCTGGGGAGAAGGCGAGCGCCGGGCCGTGGGGGTCCTTGCTGTCGCGGACCGGGACGATGTCCGTGATGGCATCGGCTACTTCGACGCAGTTGTCGTTGGGGTTGCTGGCGCTTGCCTTCCTCCACTGGATGGGGAGCGCGGAGGCGACAGGGAAATGGGTCACTTGAGCATGTCTCTCTTCTGTGCGATGAGGCTACGAGACTGGTCGAGGTCCAGGGCGGTTGCCATGATCTCGTCGAACGCCGCTCGATAGATATCGACTTGGCCCGGGTCTTCAACCCAATCGCTGCTGAGCATGCCGCTGAGCAGAACCAGGTCGAGATCTCGTTGCCGGAACTCCAGGAGTGCGAACGAGCCGGTCATGCCAGGGTGCGGCGGAGCCATGGACGGCATGATCTGAATTCTGATGTTGGGGAGCTGACTGAACTGCAGCAGCTTGTCCAACTGGTCTGTCATGACCCCTGGGGCGGCGCCCATGGTCAGGGCTGCCTCGTGGATCACGGCCCACAGTTTCAGTGGGTTCTCGGACCGTGTGAGGACGGATTGCCGGTTGATCCGGACTTCCACCCGCTCTTCGACGCTGGGCTTGTTTATCACGCCGCTGGCGATGATGGCGTGGGCGTACTGGCGCGTCTGGAGGAGGCCGGGGATGTAGGCAGACTCGTACGACTTGTTGCCAACAGCCGTTTCTTCGAGCCGGATCAAGTCCGTGTAGAGCGGGTTCAGTTGCTCGTAGCCCGCCATCCAGCCCGGGCGGCGTTTGTCCCGGAGGATCTCGACGAGGACCTCCTTGAGCTCCTCGTCGCACTCGTAGAAGTCGAGCAGGGCGCGGACGACATCCGGCTTGAGCTGGACCCGGGCGTTCTCGTACCGGCTGAGCTTCACCAGGTTGATGCCGTCGACCTGGGCGGCGACCTCTTCGGCGGAGAGGCTCTTCAACTCGCGAAGCCTTCTCAGCTCGGCGGCGATGCGTCGGTACCGCACTGCTGGCACTGCGACTGCCATCTACGTAACCCCTCCATGACGTTCAAGGACCAGTGTGCATGCGAGTGGTGACGGTTCGCCACCATCGGCAACAGCCTAGAGGGCGCGCCTAGCCATCAGATCTGAAAGTTTTCATATTTCATCGACTTGCCTTGCGATCATTCGCGGCGATGCTCCATGCTGTGCGTGACGAAGTGCTGCCTGTGCGTGACATGCATGGCGTAAGGCTGTAGCGCACCCTCGTGAGGCGCTTCGTGTTGGACGCCTACGGGCGGCCGTCGTGGTCGCCCGGCCTTCTCCACTCATGTCATGTGCCTGGAAGGTGACTTCGCCATGTCTCGAACCTCCTCCACCATCTGGCTCCCGCGCAGCCGCCGCTCGCCCGCGATGGCCCGCCAGCTGCTCGCCGCTCTCCTCTCCTCCACCCCGCACGGCGAGCGCTTCCTCGACTCCGGGCTCGTCATCACCACCGAGTTCGTGACCAACGCCGTCCTGCACGGCACCCCGATCGGCCACCTCATCTACTTCTCCCTCGACGTCGACCCCACCCGCCTCCGTATCGAGGTCCACGACGCCCGGGGTGACCGGGTCCCCTCCCTCTCCTCGCCCGGTCTCGACGGCGAGACCGGGCGAGGCCTCCAGCTCGTCGACTCCCTCGCCAAGCGCTGGGGCTGCTGCCCGCGCCGGCCGATCGGCAAGATCGTGTGGGGCGAGGTGGCGGCGTGATCGACCGGCTCCGCGACCTCTGGTTCCAGCACTGCTCCCGCGCCCCCGTCGCCCGACTCCTCCGGGCTGAACGTCGGTGACTCGACGTGGAGCTGGCCCGCCGGATGCCCGGTGCCGCTGCTGCCGTCCGCCGACAGTTGCTCGCGGCGATCGGGGGCGCCGAATCCTCCTGATCGGCCCAGCCTCTCGCGTGTTACGTTTGAACGCGTTCAAAGGAGGGGTGGAGGCATGGCCGTGGTGCCCACGAGTGTGAGGTGGTTGGCCGGGGTGGCAAGTGCGGTGCCCCTGGTGCCGTTGGTGCTCATCGCGCCGACGTGCGGGGCCGGTCTGCGGCTCTTCCTCTCCGCCGTCGGGCTGCTGAGCGGCGCCGTCTGTGCCGTGCCGGTCTTCTACCGGCGCCAGGACCGGTTCCGGGTCGCGTGCGCGGCGGCCGGGTTCACGGTGGCCGCCGTGTGGGTGCCGCTGCTGATCATCGGCCTCCTGGCCGCGCTCGCCCTGGGCGGCTGGGCCTGGTTCCTGGCGTTCCTGCTCATGCCGGTAGCGGGGGGGGCCCGGCGGGTGTGGCGCCGGCAGCCCGCGCGCGGGGGGGGGGGCCGCCCGGGGGGGGGGGGGCCGCGGGGCGGGGGGCGCGCCGCGC
>NZ_JBHYGR010000099.1:32889-33653 GCF_042738155.1 Kitasatospora sp. NPDC059088
CGCCGCGCGCCCCCGCGGGGCGCGGGGGGCGCGGGGGGCGCGCGCGAGCTCCCGACCGCCCCGGCGGGCCCGCTCCCCCCCCCCCCCCCCCCCCTTCCAGCGGGCACGGGGGCTGGAGCACGGCCGGGCGGCGGTCGCCCTCGGCGGGCTCGCCGCAGCGGTCTCGGTGGCCGGCTGGTTCGCTCTGGCCCTTTAGCGGGCAGCGCCTTTTAATGACTGCCCGGTCGGGTGTGACATGGGTACCGTCGACCCGTGATCGATCATGGAATCGCCCTTCCTCACTTCCGGCTCCACGTCGTGCCCGCCGTGGTCCCGCTGGCCAGCCCGACCTGGCAGCGGGAAGTGTGGCTCGACCGCCAGCAGTTCGAGAGCCTCGACCACGTCGTGCACGTGCTCTTCGACGACTTCTGCGACGCGGACGAACCCGAGCGCCATCTCGGCCTGAGCCTCCGCACGGAGGAGGAGGTCGCGCTGATGGCCCGGCTCGGCGCCGCGTACGGCGCGGTGCAGGACGCGGTCGGAGCCCAGGCCCCGGACGAGGCCTTCCTTGACGCCCCCGGCTGGCCCGACGTGGTCTCGGCGGCGGCCCGGTTGGCCCAGGTGATGCTGGGCAACGACTACTTGGCGCTGGCGAACCTCCACGAGGCCGGTCACACCTGGCCGCCCCGCCCCCGGGCCGGGGCGGGGGGGGCCTACGAAGGGCCGGCAGTACGGGGTAGTTGGCGTTAAAACCAAAGAGCCGGGCGACCAACAATGCAATTTTT
>NZ_JBHYGR010000099.1:33663-35853 GCF_042738155.1 Kitasatospora sp. NPDC059088
CCCCTTTTTTAATGACCCGCCCCCCACCGATATATACATTTGCTTTGTCGTGGGCTGCGTCATTTTTGAATACGCCACAGGTCACCCCGGCCCCCCCGCCCCCGGGCAGGTGCCGGGCGGCACTTCCTAAGGCCGGTCAGTACGGGATCGGGCGGTTCTCCCGGACCCACAGCTGTTCGGCCTCGCTGTTGGACGGCGGAGGGGAGATCCCGTCCATCATCCACAGGTCGCGGGGCGTCTCGTCGACGTGGAACTCGCAGTACAGGCCGCGATCGGTGGTGTGGGGCGCGAGGACGGCGGCGAGCGCCTCCCGGGTGCGCTTGCGCACGTCGGGGTCCTCGGTGTGGCGGGCGATGTGCTCGACCACGATCCGTACCGCGTCCTGGGTGGGCTGGTCGCCGACGTGGAAGTCGTCGGCGCCGATCTCGTGGAACAGCGTCATCACGTAGAACTTCGGCAGCCCGAAGCGGGTGTAGAAGCCGGTGATGTCGGCGGCCATCCGCTGCTTCTGCTCGGGGCTGTAGGTGCCGCGGGGGTGGTAGACGTGCCACAGGGGCATGGGTGTTCTCCTCAGCGGTGCAGGGGTGCGGCGGCTCAGCGGCGGAAGGGGACGGTCAGGCCCTCCACCGGCCCGGCGAGTGCGGCCTTGAACGACCGGGAGACGTCGTCGACGAGCACCTCGCGGTCGCCGCGCTCGATGCCGTCCAGCACGATGCGGGCCACCTCGTCGGCCGGGAGCTTGTCGACGGGCAGAGCTGCCACCATCTCGGTGTCGGCGAAGCCCAGGTGCACGCCGACGACCTGGGTGTGCTGGGCGGCGAGCTCCAGGCGCAGGGAGTTGGTGAGCGACCACAGGGCCGCCTTGGAGGCCCCGTACGCGCCCGCGCCCGCGCCCCAGGACAGTGCGGAGTGGATGTCGACGAGTGCCCCGCCGCCCCGGGCTGCCAGCACGGGCGCGAAGGCGCGGGCGATCCGCAGCGGGCCCAGGACGTTGGTGTCGAAGGTGTCCTGGACGTGCCGCAGGTCGGCGGTCAGCAGGGCGCCGGGGTGCAGGACGCCGGCGTTGTTGAAGACGATGTCGACGTCCTGGGCCCGCTCGGCGAGGGCGGCCACCGAGGCGTCGTCGGTGACGTCCAGGGCGAGGACCTCCACCCGGCCGTCCTCGCTGGGGACGGGTGTCCGGGCGGTGGCGTAGACCTTCGTCGCGCCGCGGGCCAGCAGTTCTCCGACGAATGCCCGGCCGAGGCCGCGGAGGCCTCCGGTGACCAGGGCGGTGGAGCCTTCGATCACGGTCATGTGCGTGTTCCTCGCTCTCGGAAGGGTGGTGCCCCGTCGCCGGGGCTCCCCACTGGTTTTAGATTATGGCCATCATCTAAAATGGGCAAGGGAGCCCCGGATGGGAGAGTGGGACCGCCACCGGGAGCACCACCGGGGGCCGCCGGGACACCACCACAGGACGACGAAGGGAGCGCGGACATGCCCCGCGTCTCACGCGCCGAGGCCGAACGCCACCGTCAGGAGGTCATCGACCACACCGCCAGGCTGATCCGGGAGAAGGGCTCCGAGCAGGTCAGCGTCCCCCAGGCGATGGCCGCGGCCGGACTCACCCACGGCGGCTTCTACCGGCACTTCTCGTCCAAGGACGACCTCGTCGCCCAGGCCCTCACCGCCGCCTTCGCCGAACGCCGCGAGGCCATGGACGCGCTGGCGGACCCTGGTGCGGACGACGACCCCTCGGACGAGCGGCGCACCCCCCGCGCCGAGTTCCTCGCCCGCTACCTCTCCGCCCTCCATCGCGACCACCCCGGCCAGGGCTGCGCCGCCGCAGCGCTGGCCGCCGACGCGGCCCGGGCCGAACCCGGCGCCCCGCTGCGCACCGCCTTCACGGCCGGGCTGCGCGACCTGGTCGACGGCTTCCAGCAGCTGCCCGACGCGGCCGGGCGCGAGGCGGCGCTCGCCGACCTGTCGACGATGGTCGGCGCGCTGATGCCCGCCCGGGCGAGCGACGATCCGGGCCTGTCCGCCGAACTCCTCGCCGCGGCTCGGCGCCGCCTGACCGCGACGGGTGAGGGCGCACCGCAGGCCTAGGGTGGGGGCCTGGGGGGCCGGGCGCCGACCCACCGGCGGGGAAGGGGAGGGGGGGGCCCCCCCCCCCCCCCCCCCCCCCCGCCCCCCCCCGGGGGGCGGAGG
>NZ_JBHYGR010000100.1:0-10239 GCF_042738155.1 Kitasatospora sp. NPDC059088
GCTTCGTTCTTTCGTGTTTCCAGCTTACCAGATGTTTTCCGCTCCGTTTTCCGGAGTTTCATTCATCGGATTTGCTGGTGTCTTCTGCGGCTTGGCGCCCCGTCCGACGTTTCAAACTGTAGCCGACCCCCGCTTCGAAAAGCGAATCCAGCCGCAATCCGATAAAACGCACATGCCACATAAGCACCGAGCCGAGACGCGAAAAGCGAAACGGCAGGCGCAGACCTGACGCGGTGTTTCAAGGGATTGGCCGCCCCGGGACCGTCCGCGCCGATGCGTGTCCGGTGCTCCCTGCCGAGCGACTGGAAGACAGTACCCCCGTCCGGCCCCCGGGACAAACTCGGCTCGTCAGGCCCGGCCGACCGCCCGGGCTGGGCCGGGCTGGGCCGGGCTGGGCCGACCAGGGGAATCCGGGGACCGCCGCCGCTTCGTCGCCCGTAGCCCAGGGCCTCGGCCGCTAGCTTTGTCGACGCTTGGTCAACTCCCCTCGAACACCCCAGGGACCAGCCATGTCCAAAGCCCTTCGGCGCACCTTCGTCGCCGCCACCTCCCTGCTGGCGCTGCTCGCCGGCGCTTCGCCCGCCCTCCCCGCCCAGGGCACCTTCCTGGCCCCGATCGCCGAGCACCACCACGACAGCTCACTGATGTACGGCACCAGCAGTAACTGGTCCGGCTACGCGGCCACCGGCGGCAAGTTCACCAGCGTCAGCGCCGAGTGGGTCCAGCCGACCGTCACCTGCACCAAGACCGACACCTGGTCCGCCTTCTGGATCGGTCTCGACGGAGACGGCAGCAGGACGGTCGAACAGATCGGCACCGAGGCGGACTGCTCGGGTGGCACACCGGTCTACGGGTCCTGGTACGAGATGTACCCGGCCTACCCGGCCTATTTCAACAACGCCGTGCACCCCGGCGACCACTTCACCGCGAGCGTCACCACGACCGGCAACGGTGTCTTCAACCTCACCCTCCGCAATGTGACGAGGAACTGGAGCCGCAGCATCGCCAAGTCGTTGAAGAGCGCGACCCTGGCCTCCGCCGAGGTGATCGCCGAGGCACCGTCCAGCAGCACCGGCGTCCTTCCGCTCGCCGACTTCGGCACCGTCGGGTTCACCAACGCCAAGGTGAACGGGAAGAGCCTCGGCGCCTCGAACCCGTCGGTCATCGACATGGCCACGAAGGACGGCGTCACCAAGGCGACCACCTCCGGAATCACCGACGGCACCGCGTTCTCGGTGACCTGGAAGCACAGCTGACCGATCCCCCGGCGACGCCTGACGTCCACAACCGTCAGGCGTCGCCCGTCAGCCGTCGGCCCCGCTCCAGGAAGTCCAGCAGCCCGCCGGCGCCACCGAGCCCGTGGACCGTCCGGGCGGCGCCGAACGGCGCGTTCCAGAACTCCCCCTGCTGCCGCTCGTGCGGGCCGACGTAGGCGTACGGCTCAGCGAGGAACGCGTCCCCGGGCGAGAGGCCGTAGTTCACCGCGTCGACGGTGATCCCCAGGTCGAAGTGCTCGGGCCAGATGACCGGCTCCTCCGTAGGGAACAGTTCCCTCAGCGCCGCCTCGCCGAGCGCGAAGCAGTGCGCGAGCCACCGGGCCGCAGCCGGATCCACCTCGATCGGCCGGTCGGCGGCGACGCCCGGACCGTCCCGGTACACCCCCTCGGGGGCGCCGACGCCGAGCCCGAGGGCCGCGCCGAGCGCGACGCAGCTGGTCCGTTCGAGCGACACCGCCCGCCCGCGGCCCACCAGCTCCGCGCCCACCACCCGCAGCCCCGGCTCGGCCACCGTTCCGAACCCGCCCGGGCGGGCCCGCAGCCGGATCGTGCCGCTCGCCCGGTACTGCGGCCCGGCCAGCACCAGCTCCGCCACCGCGTGCAGGGAGCGACGGGTCCGTACGAGCGTCTCGGCGTCCATGGAGGCATCGTCTCCCGGGAAGCGGGTCCGCGCACGGTCCTGCACCGTCCCGACAATCACCCCGACCACCACCGGGGCGCGGCCGGAGAGGTCCACCGGGAGGCCCACCACACGGTGCGGAGTTCTCATCGAACTACCTCTTGAAAGTGGGGGGTTGGTGAGGGAATCATGACAGCCCTCACACAACCGGGGAGTTGAGACCTCATGGGCGCCGTGGCGGCCGGCACCGGAACGGCACGGCGGACGGCCGCGGCGAGTCGCCGTCAGCTGGCGGTCCTCCTGACCGCCAAGACGATCTCGGACGTCGGCTACGCGCTCGACTTCATCTGCCTGTCCGTCTTCGTCTGGGAGCTCGACCACTCGGCCCTGGACACCGGGCTGGTCAGCGTGGCGCTGTACGCGGGCGCGATCGCGGGCGGGCGGCTCGGGCACCGCTACGGGGACCGCTGGGACCGCCGCCGGGTGATGATCGGCGCCGACCTCGCCCGGTCGCTCATGCTGGCGCTGCTGGCGGTGCTGCCGGCGGGGGCGCAGAACTGGTGGCTGTACCCGGCGGTCATGGTGATCGGCAGCGGGCGGTCGGTCTTCGAGGCCACGCTGTCCGCCGCCACGCCCGTGCTGGCCGGGCCGCGCACCCCGTCGGTGAACAGCGCGCTGGCCGGGCTCAAGGGGGTGGCCTTCATGGTCGGCATGGGCCTCGCCACCGTCCTGGTCCCCCTGGCCGGGTACCGCTGGGTGTTCGGGCTGGACGCGGCCAGCTACGCGCTCTCAGCCGCGGTGCTGCTCGCGCTGCGCCTGCGGATGAGGGAGCCGGACGGCCCGGCCGCCGGAGCCCGGGAGCGCGCCGGCGCCTGGCCGTTGCTGGTGGCCGCGGGCCTGGCCGGCCTGGTCGCACTGCGCGGACTGGACGCCTTCGGCAGCGCCTCCCAGCACGTCGGACTGCCGCTGCTGGGCAGCGAACTGCGCCCGGACGAACCGGCCGTGGTCTCCGGCGCGGTGTGGGGCGGTTGGGCGGCCGGGCTGCTGCTGGCCAGCTTCGTGCTGCGGCCCCTGGCCAAGCGCATCGTCGACCGCGCACCGGCCCCGGTGTACTGCGTGGCCACGATGGTGATGTCGCTGGGCTTCATCGGTGTGTTCTGGCTCGACGGCTGGTGGCCGCGGCTGCTGGCGGCGGCCGGGGCCGGTCTGGGCGACGCGCTGAGCGAGATCACCTACAAGCAGTCCCTCCAGCAGCTGCCCGACGGGCGCAGGGGGCGGGCGTTCGGGCTGTCCCAGATCACGGTCAACGCGGGCTTCATGTCCGGTCTGCTCGTCACGAGCCTGGTGCTGCAGCCGGCCTGGGTGGCGCAGTGGGTGCTGCTGCTGCACGGCGTGCCGCTGCTGGTGGCCGGCTGGATGGCGGTCACCGCGACGCGGGCCGTCCGCTCGGCCGGGGCGCTCTCGTGAGCGGGCCCCGCCCGCCGGTCGGCACCGCGAACGGTGAGATCTACCTGGACTACGCCGGACTCGGCCGGCTCCGGCCGGCCGCCGTCGCCGCGATGCGCACCGCCGTGGACGAGGTGCTCCCGTACGGCAGCGCCAGGGTCGGGCCCCTGTTCGGCGCGCGGAACGCCGCCCGGCGGTCCGTCGCCCGGCTGCTCGGCTGCACGCCCGACGAGGTCGCCTTCGTCCCCAACACCTCGACCGGCATCCACCTGGTGGCCGACGGACTGGACTGGCGCCCGGGCGACCAGGTCGTGCTGTTCGACCGGGACTTCCCGGCCAACGTCCGGCCCTGGCTGCGGCTGCGCCGCTTCGGGGTCGAGCCGGTCTGGGTGCCGATGCGGGACGGCGGTCACCGGATCGAGGACGTGGCGGCGGCCCTCGGGCCGGCCACCCGCCTCGTGGCGGTGAGCCACGTCAACTTCGCGACCGGCTTCCGCTGCGACCTCGACCGGATCTGCGCGCTGGCCGCCGAGGTCGGGGCGCTGGTCTGCGTGGACGCCGTGCAGAGCTTCGGCGCGCTGCCGCTGTCGGTGGCCGACACCCCGGTGGACTTCCTGGCCGCGGGCGCGCACAAGTGGCTGTGCGGGCCGCCGGGCACCGGGGTGTTCTACTGCCGGGCCGACCGGCTGGAGCTGCTGCGCACCACCCCCACCGGCTGGTTCGGCCACCAGGGCGCCGCGGAGGTGTCCAAGGGGCCGGGGCACCTGCGCTACGACCTGCCCGAACGGGCCGGGGCGGCCAGGGTCGAGGGCGGGATGTACGACCTGGTCGGCATGGCCGGGCTCGCCGCCGCGCTGGCCGAGCTGGAGGAGACCGGCATCACCGCGGTCACCGGGCGGGTGCGCACCCTGGCCGACCGGCTGCGCGCCGGGATCGGCGAGCTCGGCTACGACCTGGCGCTCCCCCCGGACGGCACCGGGCACTCGGGCGTCGTGAGTTTCACCGGCCACCGGACGGACGGGGTGGAGATCGTCCGGAGATTGGCGTCGGCCGGAATACACGTTTCCGTTCCGGACGGCTGGGTCCGGGTTTCCCCGCATTTCTGGACGACCGACGGAGAAGTGGCCGAGATCCTCTCGGAGCTTGCCGCGCAGAAGCCTTGACGGCGCCGTTCCGGTTCCCGAAGAATATCGCCCAACCGCTTCGCCGGACCGGATATCCGGACCGGCCCGTGAGAAGAAAGGGGTGACGAAATGGCTTACGAGACCTGGGAGTCCCTGGAGGACGAGGTCGAGATCAGCACTGGTGCGGCGGACTGCTGGACCTGTCTGATCGACGACGCCGGCGTCTGATCCCGGCGCTCCACGCATGCCCCGCGAGGGAATTCCGGTCCGTCCGGATATTCCGTCGCGGGGCATGTCGCCGATCGCCCGGTGGCCGACTCCAGAAAAGCAGAGGAATGACCGCGTGAACCGTTGGGAATTCAGTCACGGAATCGTCGGGGTCAACGCACCGAGTTGGCTCACCTTCGAGGTGCACCGCCCGTACTTCGACGGTGCCGAATCACCGGCCACCGCCGTCCAGGCACGGTCGGCGGTCCTGGCCGCCCGGCGTTTCGAGAATCCCGCTCCGGGCGCGCTGCGGTTCGGCATGACGATGCCCGCGAGCTACCGCCGGCTGCTGGTGCAGGAGTCCCGGCTGACCGCCTACCGGGCGGTGCTCCCGACCGACCTGCCCGACGAGCTGGCCTCCCCCGCCTGGCGGCGGATGACCGAGGCCTACCGGCGGCACGCCGAACTGGACCAGGTGGACCGGTCCGGGCTCGCGCACTGGCTGGTCGCGGTCTGCCTCCCCGCCGCGGTCCTGGAGGTCGTCCCGGAGGACCTCGACCCGGCGGCCTGCCGCGACCAGGTGACGGCGGGCGTCCAGGCCGCCCGCGCGGCCGCCCTGTTCGGCTCCGAAGGCCTCTCCGAGCGGACCACCGCGGCCTACCGGGTGCTGGCCGACCACCCCGCGCCCACGGTCGCCCACGTCCAGGCGGTGGCCGCCTGGGGCTACCTGCTCGCCCGGCACGCCGGGGACGACTCCGCCGCGCCGCTCCTCCTCGACCGGGCCCGGGAGCTCCTCAAGGAGGTCGCGGGCGAGCTCACCCCCTTCACCCACACCGTCCTGACCGCCCGGCTGGCGCTGCGCGAGGTGATGTACGCCGAGCGGCAGCGGGACTTCGGCGGCGCCCGGGCGCTGCTGGCCGACGTCCGGGCGGGCGTCGCCGAGCTGACCGCACCCGACCGGGACGACGCACTGGTCCTGCTGGAGACCCGTCGGCGGCTGCTCGACCGGCACCTGGAGATCGCGGTGCGGATGGGCGACACCGAGGCCGAGCGCACCGCCGTCGAGGAGGGCCTGGCCCTCGATCCGTGGGACGTCAAGATCCGGATGCAGGCGGCGCAGGCCCACGAGCGCGCCGGCGCGCACGAACAGGCGCTGGCCGGCTACCTGCACGCCGCCCGGCTCGGCCCGTTCGGCACCGGCTTCGCGCTGCTGCGGGCAGCCCACTGCGCCCGCGAACTCGGGGACACCGAGTTCGCGCGGGTGCTCAACGAACGGGCCTTCCGCGCCGCACCGCGCGCCGCCGCCACCCGGGACGCGCTGCTGGAGGCCTGCCGCGAGGACGGCGACCGGCCGCTGGAGGAGCTGACCGGGCGCGCCGCCACCCGGGACCGGGAGCGGCCGTACGCCAACAACTGGCACTACCGGATGTACGCCTCGTACTTCAACCTGGGCGAGTCCGAATCCCCCGGCCTGTACGCCCGACTGCCCAGCCTCGCCTACGAGTTCGCCGAGCGCGGCGGCGAACGGGCCGAGGTCAACTGGCAGCGCCTCATGCCGCCGGCCTTCCGGGGCAACCTGATCCGCGAGTCCGGGCTGACCGAGTTCGCGGTCGACCACCCGGCCGATCTGCCCGAGCACCTGCGCACACCGCGCTGGAACCGGCTGTGCGAATGGCTGGAGGACTTCGACCGCTGCGACCCCGAGCGGCGCCGGCAGGTCGCCATGGTGCTGTACCGGCTCGGGTTCACCAAGCTCGTCCTGGAGCTGGTCCCGCCCGTACCGGTCGACCGGCTCCGGACCCCGGCCGAACTGCGCCTGCACCACTGGCGCGACCTGGTGCGGTACGTCGCCTCGGTCGGCGGAACAGTGGCCGCACCGGAGACCTCCTTCGCCATCGCCGGACACCCCGAGTGCCCGACCCACCTGCGGTTCGTCATCGCCGTGGTGGCGGTGGTGTTCCACGCCCGCGAGACGCGTTCGCAGGAGGAGGCGGCGCGCTGGCGGGAGATCGGCGCCCGCGCCCTGGAGGAGCTGCTGGCGGACCCGGACCGGTCGGCGTTCGAGAAGACGATGATGGAGAGCCGGTTCTACCGCAGCGTCAGCTTCGTCCCGTTCATGGCCGAGGACCGCGCCTGGCTGGCCCGCGACATGGACCGCGCCGAGGAGCTGGCCCGGGCGGTGCCCGCCGAAGGGCCGTACCAGGAGTTCCTCAAGCGGGAGAACCTGCGGGCCTGCGTGGAGAGCCGCTCCAAGGAGTGCTACGCGTTCGGCGAGGACGACCGCGGTGACCTCCTGGTCGCGGAGGCGCTGGCCCTGGACCCGTACGAGCCCAAGACCCACATCGAGGTGGCGGAGGGCCTGCTGCGGCGCGACCGCCCCCGGGAGGCGGCCGACAGCTTCCTGCGGACCGCCCGGCTCGGCCCGGTCTCCACCGCGTTCGGCTACGCGGCCGCGGCCGAGTGCTTCCGGCGGGCCGGCCGGCCGGTCCTGGCCGAGGACTGCTACCTCCAGGCCCTCAGGGTGGACCCGTACGCGATCTCCGCGGCGCGCGGCTGGGCGGCCGTCGGTGCGGCCGACGGCATGGCCGAACTGGCCAGTGCCTACCTCGCCGACCTGGAGGCCTGGGGCGCGGCCCGGCGCGCCGCCCGACGGGAGCGGGCGTGAGCGTCACCTGGGTGCTGCGCCCTGAGCCCGGCCCGGGGGCGGAGGCCGTCGTGCGGCCGGTGCGGGTCGGCGAACTGCCCGCCGACCTGCCCGCCGCGTTCCTCACCGGCACCGGGTTCAGCGGCGAGGTGGGCGAGGTGCTGCAACTGCCCGGCACCCCCGTGACCGTGCTGCTCGGGGTCGGGCCGCGGGACCGGACCGACCGGGACGCGATCCGGGCCGCGGCGGCCGGACTGGCCCGGGCCGTCGGCGCCTACCGGCGGCTGGCCGTCCACCCGCCGGGCCCGGACCTCCGGCCGCTGGTCGAGGGGTACCTGCTCGGCGGGTACCGGTTCACCCGGTACCGGAGCGGCGCGGCCGCGCCGACCGACCAGCTCGTCGAGGTGCTCACCCCCGGGACACCGGACGCCGCGCGCGGCCTGTTCGAGGGCCGCAGGCTGGCCGAGGCCGTGCTCCTGGCCCGGGACCTGGTCAACGAACCGGGCGAGGCCCTCACCCCGACCGTGTTCGCCGACCGCGCGGTCGAGCTCGCCGCGGCGACCGGTCTGGAGTGCGAGGTCTGGGACGGCCGCCGGATCGCCGACGAGCGGCTGGGCGGACTGCTCGGGGTCAGCCGGGGCTCCCTGGAGCCGCCCAGGCTGGTCAAGCTGGGCTACCGGCCGGACGGCCGGGCCGACGGTACGGCAGGGGCCGCACGGATCGCGCTGGTCGGCAAGGGCGTCACCTTCGACGCCGGCGGCCTGTCCCTCAAACCCAACGCGCAACTGGCCGGGATGAAGGCCGACATGGCCGGGGCGGCCGCCGTCCTCGGGGCGATGTCCGTCCTCGACGCGCTGGACTGCCCCGTCGCGGTGGACGCCTGGCTGCCGCTCACCGAGAACATGCCCAACGCCGACCCGATCCGGGTCGGCGACGTCCTGGTGATGCGCAACGGCACCACCGTCGAGATCTGCCACGCGGACGCCGAGGGACGGCTGATCATGGCCGACGCCCTGGTCCTGGCCGGCGAGACCGGGCCGCAGGCGATCATCGACATCGCCACCCTCACCGACGCCGCCGCGATCGCCCTGGGCCGCCGGGTCGCCGCGCTGATGGGCACCGACGACACCCTGGTGGAGCGCCTGCGCGCGGCCGGCACCCGGGCCGGGGAGCCGCTCTGGCCGCTGCCGCTGCCCGACGCGTACCGGCCCCAACTCAGCTCCCGGATCGCCGACCTGGTCAACTACACCCTCGGCACCCGGCACGGCACCGCGCTGCTCGCCGGCCACTTCCTGCGCGAGTTCGTCCCGCCCGGCATCCCCTGGGCCCACCTCGACATCCAGGGCACCGCCCTCGCCGACGGGACCGACGCGGAATGGGTCGCCGGCGCCACCGGCTTCGGTGTCCGCACCCTGGCGGAGTTCCTCACCGGCCACCCCCACCCGCCCGTCTGACCGTCCGCCCGCGCGGAGCGGCCCGGGAACGGCGCGCGACGGCGTGGAGTCGCACGGAGCGGCGTGGGGTCGCGTGGGGTCGCTCGGAGTGGCGTGGATCACGCCGGGATCCGGACGGAGGGCGAAATGCGGGGGCCGCCGCGGTGGTTGGCACCGGCGATCACCGCTGACCCGGCGCACCCCACCGCTACCCGCGAGGAAACCCCATGACCGTCACCGAGCCTTCCTCCTCCCGCGCGGCCGAGATCCTCTCCCGGCCCGTCACGATCAACGGGCTGACCGTGCCCAACCGCATCGCCATGGCGCCGATGACGCGCCAGTTCTCCCCGGGCGGCGTCCCCGGCGAGAACGTGAGCGCCTACTACGCCCGCCGCGCCGCCGCGGGCGTCGGCCTGATCGTCACCGAGGGCACCTACGTCAACCACGAGTCCGCCGGGCAGAGCGACAGCATCCCGCGCTTCCACGGCGAGGAGCAGCTCGCCGGGTGGGCCCGCGTCGCCGCCGAGGTGCACGCGGCGGGCGGCACCATCGTGCCGCAGCTCTGGCACATCGGCATGGTGCGCAAGCAGGGCGAGCCGCCGGTCGCCGACGCCCCGGCCGTCGGCCCCTCCGGCATCCGGCTCGACGGCACCGAGGGCACCGGCCGGGCGATGACCCGGACCGACCTGGACGCCGTCATAGCCGCCTTCGCCGAGGCCGCCGCGGCCGCCGAGCGGATCGGCTTCGACGGCGTCGAGCTGCACGGCGCCCACGGCTACCTGCTCGACCAGTTCCTGTGGGCCGGCACCAACCGCCGCACCGACGGCTACGGCGGCGACCCGGTCGCCCGGACGAAGTTCACCGCCGAACTCGTCGCGGCCGTGCGCGCCGCCGTCTCCCCCGAGTTCCCGGTGATCTTCCGCTACTCGCAGTGGAAGTCGGAGAACTACGACGCCCGGCTCGCCGAGACCCCGCAGGAGCTGGAGTCGATCCTCGCCCCGCTCGCCGAGGCCGGCGTGGACGCCTTCCACGCCTCGACCCGCCGCTACTGGGTCCCCGAGTTCGACGGCTCCGACCTCAACCTGGCCGGCTGGACCAAGAAGCTCACCGGCCGCCCCACCATCACCGTGGGCTCCGTCGGCCTGGCCGGCGACGTCATCGCCGCCTTCGCCGGCGAGGGCTCCGACACCCAGGGCATCGACAACCTCCTCGACCGCCTGGAGCGCGACGAGTTCGACCTCGTCGCGATCGGCCGCGCCCTGCTCCAGGACCCGCAGTGGGCCGCCAAGGTCCTCGGCGGACGCTTCTCCGAGCTCCGCCCCTACGACGCCGCCGCCGTCCGCACCCTGAGCTGACCGGCAGCGGCGCCGGTCGCGGCGGCGACACCGGTGGGGGGGTGGGCCGGTGCCCCCCCCCGGGCGCGCCCCCCGCCCGATACTCGCCCGCTGGTTGAGAAACGGGGCGGACCGACCGTACCGGGGGGTATTAA
>NZ_JBHYGR010000100.1:10249-35812 GCF_042738155.1 Kitasatospora sp. NPDC059088
CCGCCCCCGCCGCCCCCGCCCCCCCCCCGCCCGGCCGGGCCGGGGCGGGGGGGGGGGCGCCCCCCCGGGGGGGGGGGCCGCCCCCCCCCCCCGCCGGTGCGCGCCCCGCGCCGTATGCTCGCCGGATGGAGACGAACGGGTCCTCACCTCCGTACGAAGTCCTGGTGGCGGGGCCGTACTTCACCGATCTGGTGTTCCACGGCCTGGACCGGCCGGTGCGGCCGGGTACCGAGGTGTTCGCGGACGGCTTCGGCCTGGTGCCGGGCGGCGCCTACACCCCGGCGATGGCACTGCACCGGCTCGGCCGACGGGTGGTGTGGAGCGCGGACTTCGGCACGGACCCGTTCAGCGCCCACGTCCTGGCCTGCGCCCGGCAGGAGGGCCTGGACGGGGCCGCGTTCCGGCGGCACCCGTTCCCGGTGCGCAGTCTGACCGTCGCCCTGGCCACCGAGGGCGACCGGGCGATGGTCAGCTTCCAGGACCGGGTCGACCCCGAGCCGCTCGCCCCGCTGCTGCGGCGGTTCCGCCCCCGGGTCCTGCTGCTGCCCCAACTGCGCTGGGACGAGGGCACGCTGGCGGCGTGCCGGGCCGCGCGGGAGCTGGGCGCCCTGGTGGTCATGGACTGCCACGACACGCCCGCGAGCCTCGACGACCCGGCCGTCCGCGCCGTCCTCGCCCTGGTCGACGTCCTCACCCCGAACGACGGTGAGGCGCTGCGCCTCACCGGTGCCGACGGCCTGGACGAGGCGGTCGACCTCCTCGGCCGCGTGGTGCCCACCCTGGTGGTCACCCGGGGCGCGCAGGGTGCCACGGCCGTCCGGGACGGCGAGCGCCACGACATCCCGGCCGCCCGGACCGCCGCCGGGGCCGCCGGCGTCGACCCTACGGCGGCGGGCGACTGCTTCACCGCGGGCCTGGTACACGGGCTCCTCGGCGGTTGGGACCTGCCCGACTGCCTCGCCGCCGCGTCGCTCTGCGGGGCCGCGGCAACCACCGGCCCCGGCTCGGGATCGGCCCTGCGCGCCGAGGAGCTCGACCGGCTCCTCGACCGCCGCCCCGACCGGGGCGGCCCCCGAACTCCGCTCGTAGCACCATGAGATGAACACTTCACCACCCGGCGTGATCGTGTTAGCGTCCGTCGGATGTCGAGGATTCTGGTCACCGATCTGGACGGCACCCTGCTCGGCGGCACCCCGGACGACCGGCGTCGATTACGGGACGCCCTGGCCCACCACCCCGAGGTGGTCACGGTCTTCGCCACCGGACGCGGCCTGGCCTCGATCCGCCAGGTGCTCCGCGACCCGCTCGTCCCCCGCCCCCGGTGGATCATCGCCGACGTCGGCGCCACCGTCCTGGACGGCGCCGACCTCACCCCCGTCGACCCCGTCCAGGACCAGCTGCGGGCCGGCTGGCCGGGCCCCGAACGGGTCCGCGCCGCGCTGCGTCGCTTTCCCGCACTCGCCTACCAGCACGGCGTCCACCAGGACGGGCGGTGCTCCTACCACCTCCCCCCGAACGGGCTCACCGGGGAGCTCACCGCGGCCGTCGAAGAACTCGGCTGCACCTGGGAGTACTCGGCGGACCGCTACTTCGACGTCCTGCCGCCCCACGCCTCCAAGGGCGACGCCCTGCGCGCCCTGGCCGCGAAGCTGGGCTGGCAGCCCGACGGGATCCTGGTCGCCGGCGACTCCCTCAACGACCTCTCGCTGTTCCGCGCCGGCACCCACGCGGTGGTCGTCGACGGGGCCGAACCCGCCCTGCTCACCGCCCTCATCGGGAACCCGCTGGTCCAGCGCCCGGGCCTGCCCGGCGCGGCCGGCATCCACGCGGCGCTCCGCACCCTCGGCTGGACCTCCCGCGAGGCCGACCACGGCATCGGTGCCGACCACGGGCCCGGGCACGAGGCCGCCACCGAGGCCGCCACCGCCACCGAACCGCCCGTCGGCCGGCACTCCCTCGTCGTCGCCTACCACCGCCCGCCGCTGCACTGGAACGGCGAGAGCTGGCAGCCGCCCGACAGCCCCAACGGCATCCTGCCCACCCTGAGCAGCGCCTTCGCCGACGACCTGCCCGGCGTCTGGGTCGCCGCCCGCACCGGGCGCGACCGGCAGGCGCCGCTCCCGCACCCCGCCTCCGCCCCGCCCCTGGCCGCCGTACCCGTCGACCCGGCCACCTGGAGCGGCTACTTCCACCGCGCCTGCAAGGAGACGCTCTGGCCGGTCCTGATGTCCGAACCGGACCGGGCCGTCTTCGACGAAGGCGCGTGGGCCGACTACCGCACCGTCAACGCCCGCTTCGCCCGGCACATCAGCGCCCAGGCCGCCCCCGGCGCCACCGTCTGGCTGCACGACTACAACCTCTGGCTCGTCCCGGGCCTGCTCCGCCGGGCCCGCCCCGACCTGAGGACCGGGCTCTTCCACCACACCCCGTTCCCGGACCCGGAGACCTTCGCCGGCCTCCCCGTCGCCGCCGAACTCCGCTCCTCGCTCGCCTGCCTCGACTGGGCCGGCTTCCACACCGAGGCCTTCGCCGACCGCTTCCGCCGGACCCTCGCGGGCCTCCCCGGCCCGCCGCGCACCACCGTCCACCCGCTCGGCATCGACCGGCCGGCCGTCGAACGGCTCGCCCGCCTGCGCGCCCCGCACCGCCGCCCGGACACCCGGCGCGTCGTGCTGTCGGTGGAACGCCTCGACTACGCCAAGGCCCCGGTCCAGAAGGTCGACGCCGTCGACCGCCTGCTCGCCCGCCGCCCCGACCTGCGCGGCCGGCTCGTCTTCCGCCTGGTCTGCCCGCCGCCCGAGCCCGGGATCACCGCGTACGAGAGCACCCGCCGGCGCCTGGAGCGACGCGTCGCCGAGACCAACGCCCGCTGGCGCAGCGGGTCCTGGCAACCGGTCGACTACCGGCCGCACCGCCTCTCCACCGCCGAGGTGGTCGACCAGTACCTCACCGCGGACGTCCTCTGGATCACCTCGCTCCAGGACGGCATGAACCTCACCGCCAAGGAGTTCGTCGCCGCCCGCGCCGCGTTCCCGGAGCACCGGGCCGACCCGGGGGTCCTCGTCCTGTCCCGCCACACCGGCGCCGCGGCCGAACTCGGCGAGGCCGCCCTGCTCACCGATCCGCACTCCCCCGAGGACCTCACCGCCGTCCTCGCCCACGCTCTCGACCTCTCCCCCGCCGAGCGCCGCACCCGGATGGTCCGGCTCTCCGCCCTCCTCGGGCACAGCCGTCCCGCCGACTGGGCCCACGAGATCCTGCGCGCCATCCGCAGCGGCGCCCACCGGGGCCCGGCCGCGTGACACGCCGTTGCCCCGGCCCGGGCGGCACCGGGGCCGGGGCGACGGGGCCGGGGTTCACGGCTGGAAGCGGATCCCGCCGTCGAAGCGGATCGTCTCGCCGTTCACGTAGTCGTTCTCGATCAGGAAGCGCACCAGGTGCGCGAACTCCGCGGCCCGGCCGGCCCGCTTGGGGAAGGGGACGGGCGCGACCAGCTTGGCCTTGAACGCCTCGGCGGCCTCGCCCTCGCCGTAGATCGGCGTGTCGATGATGCCCGGGCAGATCGTGTTGACCCGGACGCCGACCGCCGCCAGGTCGCGGGCGGCGGGCAGGGTCAGGCCGACGATGCCCGCCTTGGAGGCGGCGTAGGCGACCTGGCCCGTCTGGCCCTCCAGCGCCGCGACGGACGCCGTGTTGACCACCACGCCGCGCAGGCCGTCGGCGTCGACGGGCGCCGTCCGGGCGATCCGCGCGGCGCCGATCCGCAGCAGGTTGAAGGTGCCGACCAGGTTGACCCGGACGACGTTCTCGAACTGGCCGAGGTCGTGCGGGGCGCCGTCCCGCCCGACCGTCCGGGAGGCCCAGGCGATACCGGCGCTGTTGACGATGACGCGCAGCGGGAGGCCGGTGTCGACGGCGACCTGGACGGCGGCCTCCACCTGCGCCTCGTCGGTCACGTCCGTCCTGACGAAGAGGCCGCCGACCTCGTCGGCCAGCGCCTTGCCCGGCTGCTCGCCGAGGTCGGCGATCACCACCTTGACGCCGTGGGCGGCCAGTTCGCGGACGGTGGCCGCGCCGAGTCCGCTCGCGCCGCCGGATACCACCGCGGAGATCCCGTTCGTGTCCATGGCTCGCAGTACCTTCTTCCAGGATCGGTTGGTCAGGGCCGGTCGGTGCCGGGCGCGTCGCGCCGGGCGGCGACGAGCCGGATGAACGTGTCGGCGGTCGAGTTGCGGTAGAAGTCGCGGGGCGCGATCCTCGGCAGCCCCCGCTCCTGCAAGGACCTGAGCACCCGCAGCACCAGCAGCGAATTGCCGCCCAGCAGGAAGAAGTTGTCGGCCATGGACACCTCGGCCCTCAGGTGGTGGCTCCAGATGCCCAGGACCTCCGCGGCGAGGTCGTCGGTCGCGGCCGTACCAGTCGCGGTGGCGTCGGCCCGACCGGCGGCGGCCGGTGGCGGGAGCCGGTCGAGGTCCGGTTTGCCGTTGGTGGTGAGCGGGACCGCGGCAATCCGGGTGAGCGTGGCGGGGACCATGTAGTCGGGCAGGATGCGGCGGGCGCTGTCGAGGATCCGTGCGGTGTCGGCGTCCCCGGCCTCTCCGGCCAGGACGACGTAGGCGTCGATCCGGCTGCTCGCCGGATCGTCGGGAGCCGCCGCGGTGGCGACGACGACGGCCTCGCTCACCGCCGGGTCGGCGGCCAGCACGGCCCGGATCTCGCCCGGTTCGATCCGGTGCCCGCGGATCTTGACCTGCTGGTCCAGCCGTCCGAGGTGGTCGAGGCTGCCGTCGGGGCGCAGCCGCCCCTGGTCCCCGCTGCGGTAGAGGCGTTCGCCCGTCGCCTCGTCGGTGACGAACCGCTGGGCCGTGAGCTCCGGCCGGCCCAGGTAGCCCGCCGCGAGTCCGGCGCCGCCCACGTGGATCTCGCCCGCCGCCCCCGGTGGCAGGACGCGTCCCCGCGCGTCCCGGACGGAGACCGACCAGCCGGGCAGGGCGCGTCCGACCGAGCGGGAGCCGGCGACCACCTCGGCCGGGGTGATCGTCTGGGCGGTCACGTGCACGGTGGTCTCGGTGATGCCGTACATGTTCACCACCCGGCACCGGGTCGGGGAGTGCCCGGCGAACCAGGGGGCGAGCAGCGCCACGTCGAGCGGTTCGCCGCCGAAGACCAGCAGGCGCACCGACAGTTCGGCCTTCGCGGCCCGGTCCGCGCGGACGAGTTGGGCGAAGGCCGACGGGGTCTGGTTGAGGACGGTGACCCGCTGCTCGACCAGGAGCCGGTGGAACTCCTCGGGGTCGCGCGCCGTCCAGTGCGGGACGACGACGAGGCGTCCGCCGCTGAGCAGGCAGCCCCAGGTCTCCCAGACCGAGAAGTCGAAGGCGGTGGAGTGGAACAGCGTCCAGACGTCGTCGGGGCGCAGCGCGAAGTCCGGACCGGTCGCCGCCAGCAGGGCGGTCACGTTGCGGTGCGGGACGACCACGCCCTTGGGGCGGCCGGTGGACCCGGACGTGTAGATCACGTAGGCGTCGTCGGCGGGGGTTCCCGGCCGTCGGTCGCCGCCCCCGCCGGGCAGGCCGAGGGCGCTCAGCTCGTCGAGGCCCGCGACCCGGACGTCCGCGACGGCGGGGAAGGACTCCGCGTCGGCGACGACGAGGGGCAGTCGCGCGTCCTCGACGACGTACCGCAGCCGGTCCGCCGGGTAGCGGACGTCCATCGGGACGTAGGCGCACCCGGCTTTCAGGATGCCGAGCATCGCGACGACCACCGAGGCGTCGCGGTCCAGGCAGACACCGACCTTGCTCCCCGGGGCGACTCCGAGGGCGTGCAGGCCTGCCGCGACCAGGTCGGCGCGCTCGTCGAGCTGTCCGTACGTCAGCTCTCCGTGCCCGTCGGTCAGCGCCACCGCGTCGGGGCGTCGGCGGGCCGCCTCCTCGAAGCAGTCGTCGATCCGCCGGTCGGCGCCGGGGCCGGGGGCCCGGCCGGCGCCGCCCCGGCGCAGGACCCGGGCCGTCTCCTCCGGGGTCAGGGGCGGCAGCGTGGCCGGGACGGTCGTGCCGGAGTCGGCCGCGAACCGTGCGGCCAGCCGCTCGACCGAGGCGCAGAAGGTGTCGGCCACCTCCGGGGCGAGGACGCCCTCGTCGAACCAGCAGGACGCCTCGGCCGTGCCGTCGGGGTGTTCCAGGAGGTGCACGGTGATCGGGAAGACGGGCGTCAGGCAGGGCAGGTAGGTGCAGCCGTCCCAGGCCTCGGCGTGGACGACGCCGACCGCCGGGAGCTCCGGCCCGGGGGCCGGACCGGGTGCGAGGTCGGTTTCGGGTCCGGGTGCGGCGAGTCGGTCGGCGACGCTCTGCTCCTCGTCGATCTTCCGGGTGCTCAGGCGTGCGCGCTCCGCTCGTCCGCGTGCCACGTCGAGGTGCCCGATCGTCACGGTCTCCGTTCCGGCGTACCGGGCGACGGTGAGGGCGAGGGCCTCCAGGAGCAGCCGCGCGGTACGCGGTCCCCGGCCGGCTCCGGGGCCGGGCACGGCGAGCGGGCGGGCGCTGACGGTACCGCCGCGGTGCCGGTCCCCCAGGCCCCAGTCGGCCGGGGCGGGCGCGGCCCACGGGGTGGACGGGGTGGACGGCGCGGACTGCGCGTCGGCGGACGGCGGCTCCACCGCCGCCCCGGTGAGCAGGGCCCCGGCCAGCTGCTCCAGCAGGGCGCGCGGGACGAGGTGGCGCAGGGCGACGAGCACCAGGTCCGCGGTTCCGTCGGCGTACGTCAGCCGGACGGCGCGGAGCGGGGAGCGTTCGTCGTGGACCGGGCGCAGCAGCTCCCGCCGGGCCCGCGCGGCGGCCCCCGGGTCGTCCCGGGTGGTCGGGACCCTGGTCTCCCAGAGCCGGGGCGAGCCGAGTTCCGGCAGACGGCGGGCAGCCTGCGCCAGCCGTCGGCCGGTGTCGTCCGGGCCGAGCGTGCCGGGCAGCCGGGCGATCACCCCGTGGCAGGCCCGCCCCTGCGCGGGCAGCCGCAGGCCGGACGGCAGCCCGGGGTGCGCCCGGTCGTGGCCGGTGCCGGTGGGCGGTCCGGCCACGGGTGGGGGCGGCGTCACTTCGGTCTGTGCAACCACGGTCGGCCTCCTGCCGAGCTCTGGGCGGTCCGGTGCCGTCACCGGGTGACGAAGCCGGCGTCGACGGTGAGGACCGTTCCGGTCACCCGGCGGGAGTCGTCCCCGGCCAGCCAGAGCGCCGCCCCGGCCACGTCGGCGGGTTCGACGAGCGCGTTCATGGGCTGGTCGCGGAGGAAGGCCTCCTCGTGGCCCTCCGGCGGCAGGTCGAGGGAGCGGGCGATCTCGGTGAGCATCCGGCCCTCGACCAGCGGGTCGTCGCGCACCGAGCCGGGGCAGAGCGCGTTGACCCGGATCCGGTGGGGCGCGTAGTCCAGGGCCGCGGCCTTGGTCAGGCCGATGAGTCCGTGCTTGGCGGCGACGTACCCCGCGAAGTAGCGGTAGCCGACCAGTCCGGCGGTCGAGGAGACGTTGATGATGCTCCCGGACCCCTGCTCGACCATCCCCGGCGCGACCGCCCTGATCATCCGCCAGGCGCCGGAGAGGTTGACGTCCAGCATGAGCGCCCAGTCGCGCTCGCTGGTCTCGTGCACCGGGCGGCCGGACGGCGCCGCGATGCCGGCGTTGTTGACGAGCACGTCGATCCGGTGGAAGCGCTCCAGCGCCCGGCCGACCGCCTCCTGCACGCCCGCCGGGTCGCGCAGGTCGACCGCGGCGGTGACGACCGCGCTGCCGTGCTCCTCGCACAGCTCGGCCGTGTGGTCCAGCTGGCTGCGGCTGCCCAGCGGGTAGTCCACGCCGTCCAGGTCGCCGGCGAGGTCGAGGAGCACCAGGTCGGCGCCCTCGCGGGCGAAGCGGAGGGCGCACGCGCGGCCGAGCCCGCGGGCCGCTCCCGTGATCACGGCGGTCCGGTCCGTCAGCTGCATGTCCGCGCTTCCTCCGTCCCCTGCCCGGTGCGGCCCCGGGCGACGGCCCGCAGCAGGGCTTCGGGCGAGTCGACCAGGTACATGTGGCCGCCGGGCAGTTCGAGGTAGCGGAACTCCCCCTCGGTGACGTCCTGCCACTGCCGGGCCTGCGCGGCGGTGACCAGGTCGTCCTCGGCGCCCCGCAGCGAGGTGACCGGGACGCGCAGGGGCTCGGTCGTGCTCGGCGCGTAGTCCTCGTGCATGGCGACGTCGGCGCGGAGCACCGGCAGCAGGACCTCCCGCAGGTCCGGGTCGTCGAAGGCCTCGTGCCGGTAGCCGGCGAACTCCTGGACGCGGGCCAGGAATTCGGTGTCGTCCAGCCCGGTGGCGCGGGCCTCGCGCCCGTTCGACGGGCCGGGTGAGCCGCTGACGTACAGGTGCTCCGGGCCGCCGTCGCCCTGCCGGTCGAGGGCGAGCGCGATCTCGTAGCTGAGCACGGCGCCGAGGCTGTGGCCGAGGAGCGCGAACCGCCGGCCTTCGGTGAGTTCGGCGATCCGGGGGGCGAGCAGGGCGACGGCCTGGGCCACCTCGGTGAGCGGTTCGTCCAGGAACAGCTCCTCCCGCCCGGGCAGTTGGACCGGCAGCACCGTCAGGCCGGGCACCGCGAGGTCGGCCCAGGCGCGGTAGAAGCCGGCCCCGCTCCCGGCGAAGGGCAGGCACACCAGGGTGAGTCGCTCGGTCGGCATGGTCTCCTCGTTCTCTCCGGTGGTCAGCACGTGAGGAAGGTCCGGACGCCCCGGGACCGCTCGGGTGCCGGAAGGCCCCGCTTCTCCACGAACCTCTTGAGGTAGTTCGCGCCTTCGGTGCCGCCGGAGCCGGTGAGCTCGGGGGTCAGGTACCGGACGGCGAAGCCGTAGTGGCGCCCGCGCCAACGGCGGAGCACCCGTAGCAGTGCGTCGAGGTGGCGGTCCATCTCGCCGTCCCCGGCGGCCCGCACCCGGGCGCCCTGGGCCTGCCACTCCTCGGCGAGGACCCCGCGCAGTTCGGCCAGGTGCCCGTACTCCGCGAGGACCTTCTCCTTCTCCGGGTCCAGGCCGTAGAGCACGATCTCCATGGCGTGGTAGTTCATGGACTGCACGGCGCTGGCGTCGCCGGTCTCCGCCCGGAACTCCATGAAGCGCTCGGGCGACATCGTCCACAGCGCGCTGAACACGCCGTTCAGCAGTTCGGCCGTCAGCACGGCCTGGCGGAGCCTGGTCCGGGCCTCCCGCCGGTCGCCCGCGCAGGTCTCGGCGGCCCGCAGCACGAGGGCGCGGACCAGGAAGAAGACCATCTCGCAGGCGTGCACGGAGCGCAGGAAGAGGTGCTCGTCGTGCTTGTCGGACTGCGGGAAGCCGGTGCACTCGGCCAGCACGAAGCGGTTCCAGCGCGCCCGCGGGTCGCTCTCCCGGGCGCGCAGCGCCTCCCCCAGCGGGACCGCCCCGGCCGGGTCGAAGGTCAGTTCCGCCACCCGGTCGAGCGGGGCCCGCAGCCGCTGCTGCCGCTCGGCCGAGGTCGCGGGGTCGATCGCTCCGGCCGGGGCGGCCCGCTCCACTGCGAGCAGGGCGGTCAGTGAGACCGCCAACGCCTCGGCGGCGCCGGTCAGTTGGTCGTCCGGCCGCTGGTCCAGGAACCAGTCGAAGACGTGCAGGTCGGTGTAGCGGTAGTACCTCGGTATGTCCGTCGTCCGGCTGAACGGCCGGGTCAGCAGTCCGAGCAGTTCCGCCTCGCCGTCCGCCTCCCCGTCGGCGGGCGCCGGGGGCCGGTCGTGGTACCCGGCCAGCTCGTCGAGCCGTTCGGGTGCGAGCGCCGCGCGGCCGCGCTCCCGCTGGATCCTGACGATGTGTGCGCAGTGTTCCGGTAAGCGCGGTTCCACGGGGTCACCTCCGGTGGTTCGACGAGGGATTGGGGCCGGGCTCGGACGGGGCCTACGACCGGCGGGCCGTCACGAGGTGCTTGTCGCCGTCGGAGCGGCGCACCTCGCAGGCGGTGAACCCGGCGGCCTCCAGCAGTCCGGCGTACTCCCGGGCCGAGCGGTGCCGCCCCTGGGTCTCCACGTGCATCGACAGGTTCATCACGGCGGCGCCGAGCGGGCCGTCGCGGTCCTCGTCGAACAGCCGGTCCATCACCAGCACCCGGCCGCCGGGCGCGCAGGCCCGGTGGGCCGAGCGCAGCAGGTCGAGGCAGGTGGCGTCGGACCAGTCCGACAGGACGTAGCCGAAGGCGAAGCAGTCGCCGGGGGGCAGCTCGTCGCGGAAGAAGTCCCCGGCCCGGAAGTCCAGCCGGTCGTCGAGTCCGTGCTCGCTCCGCTTGGCCTTGAGGAACGGCTCGACCTCGGGCAGGTCGAACACGGTGGCCCGCAGGGCCGGGTGGCGGCGCAGCGCGGCGACGGCGAAGGGGCCGTTGGCCCCGCCGACGTCGACCAGCCTGGTCACCGTGCCCAGGTCGGCGAGTTCGGCCAGGCGGTCGGAGGCGTGGTGGCTCAGCTGCCACATGGCCGCCAGGAACCGCTCGGTCGACGCACCGTCCCGGTGGATCCGGGCGAACGCGTCCGGGAGGTCCGCGTCCACGGCGTCCTTGCCGCGGGTCAGGTACCCGTCCAGCAGGTCCAGTTGGCGGGCGGCGTCGGTGACCAGGTGCTCGACGAAGCCGCCCAGGTAGCGGGGGCCGTCGGGGGCGAGGAAGTCGGCCGTCCCGGCGGGGAGTTCGTACCGGCCGCCGCCGGCATCGGCGAGCAGTCCGGAGACCTTGAGCAGCAGCATCAGCCGTTCCAGGGTCTCGGCGTCGAGCCCCAGTTCGGCGGCCGCGGCGGGTGCGGTGGCCGGGCCGTGGCGCAGCAGGTGGGTGAAGACGCCGTGCCGGTCGGCCAGCCGCAGGGCGTGGGTGGCGTGGATGCCGTAGAGCGCGTTCTCCAGGGGAGGCGGGATCATGTCGTCACTCCGATCGTCACGGCGAAGAAGTCGTCGACCTCGGCGGCGATCCGGTCCAGGGCCGGCTTGCGGAGCAGGCTGCCGTGGTTGCCCTCGACCCGCCGCAGGGTCAGTGCGGCGGGCAGGCCCCGCCAGCCGTTGTGCTCGTCGTCGAACAGCGCCGGGGCGACTTCGTCCCGGTCGGTGGGTTTGAACAGCAGGACGGGGAAGCCGGCCGCCGTCGCGCAGCTCGCCCGCAGCAGCCGGTCGCTCTCCCGGGCGTCCTTCTCCATGAAGCGGTCGACGTGCTGGCCGTGGCGGCGCTGGTGTTCCAGCACCTCGTCGATGTCGAGGGCGGCGAGCGCGGCGGCGCGCGGCCCCCAGTTGTGGGCGTCGAGGATCACGACTCCGGCGACCCGCTCCCCCGCCCGCTCCAGGACCCGGCCGATCTCGTAGGCGAGCGTTCCGCCGAAGGACCAGCCCAGCAGCCGGTACGGGCCGGCGGGTTGCCGGGCCCGCAGCAGCCGGGCGTACTCCTCGGCCATCTCGCGCAGCGTTGCGTAGCGGTGCTCCAGGTCGTCGAGGTGGGGGTGGTTGACGCCCACGCAGCGCGCGGAGCGCAGCAGTTCCGCCAGCGGCTGGTAGCAGTACGCGGTGCCGCCGGCCGGATGGATCGCGAAGACGGGCGGTTCGCCGTCGGCCGGTGCCGTGGCGGCGCCGTTGCCGAGGTCGGGCAGGTCGAGCAGGACGGGCAGCTGCGGCGGTGTGCCGCCGGCCCGGCCGACCAGTTCGGCGAGCCGCTCGACGGTGCGGCCGTGGAAGACGTCGGCCACCCGGACCTCCGTGCCGAACTCCCGCTGGATCTCCCGGGCCAGCCGGACGGCGAGCACCGACGTCCCGCCGGAGGCGAAGAAGTCGTCCCGCAGGCCCGGCGCGGCCCCGCCGAGGACGGTGCGCCAGAGCCGCCGCAGCGCGTACTGCACCGGGGTCATCATCACCGGGTCGTCCGGTCGGGCGGCGGTCGTCCGCTCGGCCGCCAGTGCGCGCAGCGCGGCGGTGTCCACCTTGCGGTTCGGGGTGAGCGGCAGCTCGGCGAGGACGAGGTACTGGGACGGCCGCAGGTACTCGGGCAGTTGCTCCTGCGCCCGGCGGCGGGCGGCCTCGGCCAGTCCGTCAGCGTCCAGTCCGTCCGCGCTCGGGCCGTCCGCGTCCGGGCCGTCGGCGTCCGGGCCGGCCTGCTGGAGGAAGGCGACCAGCCGGGCGTGCGCCCCGGAGCCGACGGCGGTGACCACCGCCCGTTCCACACCGGCCAGTCGGGACAGCGTCGCCTCGACGTCGCCCGGTTCGATCCGGAAGCCGCGGATCTTCACCTGGGCGTCCTGGCGGCCGAGGAACTCCAGGGTGCCGTCGGCGCGCATCCTGGCCAGGTCGCCGGTCCGGTAGAGCCGCTCGCCGGTCTCCGGGTCGGTGCCGAAGGCCGCCGCGTCCAGGTCGGGGCGCCCGAGGTAGCCGACCGCGAGCCCGGCCCCGGCCAGGTGCAGCATCCCGACGACCCCTTGGGGCACCGGCCGGCCGGAGGCGTCCAGGACGGACGCCCGGGTGTTGGGCAGGGGCCGGCCCAGGTGCACGCGTTCGTGGCGGACCAGCCGGGCCGCCGTGCTCCAGATGGTGGCCTCGGTGGGGCCGTAGACGTTCCACGCGGTGCCCGTCCGCTCGGTGAGCCGGTCGGCGAGCGGTTGGGGCAGGGCTTCGCCGCCGACGACCGCGGTGAAGTCGCGGGGCGCGGCCCATCCGGTGTCGAGCAGGCCCTGCCAGGTGGCCGGGGTGGCCTGGAGGACGTCGGCCCGGTGGTCCGCCAGCCACGTCCGCAGGGTGTCCGGGTCCCGCTGGGCCTGCTCGTCCGCCACGATCACGGTGCCCCCGGCGGTGAGCGGGAGGAGCAGTTCCAGGACGGAGATGTCGAAGGCGGTGGTGGTGATCGCCAGCAGCCGGTGGCCCGGGCCGGTGCCGAGCACCTCGGCCATCGCCCGCAGGGAGTTGGCCAGGCTCCGGTGGGAGACCACCACGCCCTTGGGGCGGCCGGTGGAGCCCGAGGTGTAGATCGTGTACGCGACCGCGTCGGGCCCCGGCCCGGTGGGCCCAGTCGGCCCGGGCGCCCCGCCGGCCTCGATGAGGTCAGCCCCGCCGGGGCGGGTGAGGTCCGCCCAGCCGACGCAGGACAGCCCGGCGGCGCCCGGGTCGCCCAGCGCCAGGCGGGCGCCGCAGTCCTCGACGACGTGCGCCGTGCGCGCGGCCGGGTGGGCCGGGTCGACGGGGACGAAGGAGGCGCCGGCCCGCAGGATCCCGAGCAGCGCGGCGGGCAGCCGGCGGTCCCGGGGCAGGGCGACGACCACCGGGTCCCCGGGGCGCACGCCGTGCCGGTGCAGGCCGGCGGCGACCCGGTCGGCCAGGTCGGACAGTTCGCGGTAGCCGAGCCGTCCGGTCGCGTCCTCGACGGCGGTGCGCCCGGGGTCGCGGCGCACCCACCCGGCGACCAGGTCCGTGACCGGCTCCGGCCCGTAGGCGCGGACCGGTCCGGAGCCGAGGCGGCGCAGTGCGGCGCGGCGCGCCGGGGGCAGCAGGTCGAGGTCGCGGACCGGGCCGTCGGGCCGGGAGAGGACCGACCGCAGGAAGGTCTCGAAGCCCTCCAGCCACTGCGCCACGGTGTCCGGCGCGAGGATCGCGGTCGCGTGGTCGGCCCGCAGGTAGGGGCCGTCGACGCCGCCGGTCTGGACGTGCAGGGAGAGGTCGAACTTGGCCGTGTCGGCGTCCAGGGTGAGCAGTTCGGCGGTGGCCCCGGCCAGGTCGAACGGCGCGGGGAGCCGGTCGGCGAGGGTGAACATGGTCTGGAAGACCGGGGTGCGGCCGAGGTCGCGGGCCACGTCCAGGTGGTCGACCAGCAGCTCGAACGGCAGGTCCTGGTTCTCCTGGGCGGTGACGACGGTGTCCCGCGCCCTGGCGACCAGGTCGGTGAAGCGTTCGGTGCCCTCGTGGCGCAGCCGCAGGGCGAGCGAGTTGGCCATCAGCCCGACCAGCCGGTCGCTGCCCACGTAGTGCCGGCCGGCCACCGCCGTGCCCACCACGACGTCCTCGCTGCCCGCCATCCGGCCCAGCCACACCTGGAACGCCGTCAGGTACAGCACGAACTCGGTGACCCCGCGGTCGGCGGCGAGCTTCCGCAGCCCGGCGCTGAGCCCCTCCGCCAGCGGGCGGGTCACGGTGGCGCCGCGGTAGTCCTGCTCGGGCGGCCGGGGGTGGTCGGTCGGCAGCTCCAACCGCTCGGGGGCGCCGTCGAGTCGGGACTTCCAGTGGGCCAGCTGCTGGTCGAGCCGGTCGGAGCCGATCTCCCGCTGCCAGCTTGCGTAGTCGACGTAGCGCAGCGGCACCGGCGGCAGGTCCTCGCCGCGGGAGAGCGCGGCCAGCTCCGCCAGCAGCTGCTCCACCGACCAGCCGTCGACGGCGATGTGGTGCAGGCAGAGCAGCAGGACGGCGTGCTCCTCGTCCAGGGCCACCAGCCGGGCCCGCAGGTTCTCCCCCGCCGTGAGGGCGAACGGCCGCGCCAGGTCGGCGGCGGCCAGGCGGCGCCACTCCCGCTCGCCCTCGGGGCGGTCGAGGCCCCGCAGGTCGCTGACCGCGACCCGGACCGGCGCGGCCGCCAGGACCCGCTGGACGGGCCGGCGGTCGGTCTCGACGTACGCCGTGCGCAGCACCTCGTGCCGGCGCACCAGCGCGGTCAGCAGCCGCCCGACCTCCTCGGCCGACACCCGCCCGGTCAGCCGCAGGGCCAGCGGCACGTGGTAGGCGGGGTTGCCGTCGGTGAGCCGGTCCAGGAACCACATCCGGGCCTGGGCGAAGGACAGCGGCCACTCCGGCCGGTCGGTGGCCCGCGGCAGGGGCTCGGCCGGTGCCCGGCGCGCCGCCGGGTCCACGGCGTCCCGGGCGGCCAGTGCCTCGTCCACGGTTTCGGCGAGGTCGCGCAGCGTGCTGCGCTCGAAGAGCCGGCGGACCGGCAGGTCGACGCCGAAGCGGGCGCGGATCGCGTGGCCGACCTTGACCACCAGCAGCGAGTTGCCGCGCAGCAGGAAGAACGAGTCGTCCGGGCCGACCGTCTCCACTCCCAGCAACCCGCTCCAGATCCCGGCCAGTTCCCGCTGGGTGGCGGTGCGCAGCGCGGAGGCGTCCGGGCCGAGCAGGCTGTCGGCCCCGGGGCGGGGCAGGGCCCGCGGCCGGAGGGTCAGGCTGCGCGGGTTCAGCGGCAGTTCGTCGAGCAGGACGTACGCCTCGGGCACCGGGTGGGGTCCGAGCCGCTCGGCCAGGTGGTCGCGCAGCTCCAGCCGCAGCCGGGCGCGGGCCTCCTCGCCTGCGGGAGCCTGGCCTGCGGGCACCACGTAGGCGGTGAGCCGGGGGCCGTCGGTGCCGACCGGGGCGGCGGTCACCGCGGCGTCCCGCACCGTGCGGTGGGTGCGCAGGGCCGAGGCGATCCGGTCCGGGTCGACCCGGTGGCCGCGCAGTTCGGTCCGGTCGCCGCGGCGGCCCTCGAACACCAGGTTGCCGTCGGGCAGGAACCGGCCCAGGTCGCCGGTGCGGTGGATCCGAGCCGGAGCCCCGTCCGGACCGTTCGGGCTGTCCGGGTGGCCGGGCGTCAGGCCCCCGCCGGGTGCCAGGCCCTCGCCGGAGACGCCGATCTCGCCGACCAGGCCGGGCGGGAGCGGACGGCCGGCCTCGTCCAGGACGTGGATCCCGACGCCGGGCAGGGCCGTGCCCACCGTCCGGGCGGGGAACCCGGGCCGGTGGACGAAGCTGGTGCTCGTCACCGTGGCCTCGCCGACGCCGTAGGTGTCGGCCACCACCGGCACCCGCGCCGCCCACCTGGTCAGCAGCTCGGGCGGGGACGGCTCGCCCCGCAGCAGCAGCACCCGGACGGCGGGCAGGGCGTCGTCGGGCAGCGCCGCGGCGAGGGAGGGCGGCAGGGCGACCACGGTGGCGCCGGGCTCGCGCAGCGCCGCGACGACCGCGGCCGGGCGGTCGTGGACGTCCCGGGTCGGCGGGAGCCGCAGCGCGGCGCCGTTGGCGAGCGCGCCCGCCCACTCCCCGGCCGAGGCGTCGCAGCCGGCGGCGGCGAGCTGGAGGACGACCTCGCCCGGCCCGACCCCGAAGGCCTCCCGGTGGTGGGCGGCGAGGTTGACCAGGCCGCGGTGCGCCAGCCGGACCGCCTTGGGCGGCCCGGTGGTTCCGGAGGTGAACACCAGGCAGGCCGGGTCGTCGGGGTCGACGTCCAGCCCGAGGTCGGTGCCGTCCAGCGCGGCGAGTTCCGGTTCTGTCCGCTCCCAGAGCAGCAGCGGGACGCCCGGGAGGGGGTCGGCCGCCAGGGCCTCGTGCGCCAGCAGCAGCGCGGCCCCGGCGACGGCCTCACCGGCCTCACCGACCTCCCCGGCCTCGCTGTCGCCCGGGTCGACGGACAGGTAGCAGGCGCCGGCCTTGGCCGTCGCCAGCCAGGCGACGACCCGTTCGACCGAGCGCTCCATCCGCAGCGCGACGACGTCGCCGGGCCCGATCCCGGCGGCGCGCAGCCTGCGGGCGAGCCGGTTGGCGGTGGCGTTGAGCCACCCGTAGTCCCAGGTGCGCTCGCCCCGGTGCAGCGCGACCACCCGCGGGCCGGTGGCGGCCCAGTGTTCGACCGCCTGGTGGACGGTGCGCGACCGCGGCGGCTCGGGCCGGGGCCGCGACCACGCGGCCATCCGGCGGCGCTGCCGCTCGGAGACCAGCGAGGCCGATTCGACCGGCTGGTCGCAGTCCTCGGCCATCGCCGTCAGGCAGGCGACGTAGCTCTCGGCGAACTCGGCGACGGAGTCCTCGTCGTAGAGCTCGGCCGGGTACTCCAGGCGGAGCTCGATGCGGCCGTCCCGCTCCCCGGCGAACAGCATCTGGTCGAACCTGACGGCGATCTCGGGGGCCGGCCGCAGCTCCGTCTCCAGGCCGTCCAGGACGAGCGGCGGCCCGCTCTCCCCCCAGGTGAACAGCGTCTGGCAGAGCGTGGGCACGTGGGGCTCGCGCTCGGTGGCGACGGCGTCGACGATCTGCTGGTACGGCACGTCGGCGTTGGCCATGGCGTTCAGCAGCCGGTCGCGCACCTGGGTCAGGGCGTCGGCGAAGCTCGCGCCGGGGGCGAGGGTCAACCGCACCGGCAGGGTGTTGGTGAGCAGGCCCACGGTGTCGCCCAGGCCCGGGCGCAGCCGGTTGACCACCGGCACCGTGCCGAGCACGTCGGTGGTGGCGCCGAACCGGGCCAGCAGGGCGAGGTAGGCCGTCATCAGCGTCATCGCGGGGCTGGCGCGGCGTTCCTCGCCGAGCCCGCGCAGTCGGGCGCTGAGTTCCGGGGAGAGGCCGAAGTCGTACCGCCGGGCCTGCCCCGACCAGGAGTCGCGGCCGCGTTCGAAGGGCAGGGTGAGCCGCTGCGGAGCACCGGCCAGGGACTTCTTCCAGAACTCCGACTGCCGGGTCAGGTCGGCCGGTTCGCGCTCGACGTCCTGCGCGAACGGGGTGCCGGGGGGCGGGAGTTCGGGCTCCCGGCCGTGCACGGCGGCGCTGTAGGCGGCGGCCAGTTCGCGCAGCAGGATGCCGATCGACCAGCCGTCCACCAGGAGGTGGTGCACGCAGAGCGCGAACCAGTGGCGGTCCGGCCCGGTCCGGGCCAGCGCGGCCCGGACCAGCGGCCCCCGGTCGAGCGCGAAGGGCTCCCGGAAGAACGCGGCGAGCCGTGCCTCCCGGTCCGGTGCGGACAGCTCCCGCCAGTCGAGTTCGGCGACCGGCACCTCCGGGTCGCCGCTGTCCTCGGCGTGGGGTTCGCCGTCCGCCTCGGGGAACTGCCAGCGCAGCACGGCGTGCCGCCGCAGCAGGGTGCGCAGCGCCTCGGCCAGGGCGGGGAGTTGCGGGGTGCCGCGCAGTTCCAGGAGCACCGGGAGGTTGTAGGTGCCCGGTGCGGGGGCGATCCGCTCGGCCAGCCAGAGCTGCCGCTGGAAGCGGGAGACCGGCTGACGCCGGGTCCGGGTGGGTGCGCCGGTCATCGGGTCTGCCCCTTGTCGTCGATCAGCTGCGCCAGTTCCGCCACCGTGGGGTGGTCGAACACGTCCCGGACCTCCAGCTCGGTCCCGAACTCCTCGTACACGGCGGTGACGAGTTGGACGGCCTTGAGCGAGTGGCCGCCGTGGCGGAAGAAGTCGTCCTCGGGCCCGAGCCGTCGGCCCTCCAGGACCGTCTCCATCAGCCCCTGGAGGCGCTGCACGGTCGAGCCGGCCCCCGGGGAGGGCTCCTCCGGCGCCGGGGCCGCCTCGGGCCGGGGCAGCCGCGCCGCGTCGACCTTTCCGCTCAGGGCCCGGGGCAGGGCGTCGACCTGGCAGAGCCAGGCGGGGACCATCGCGTCCGGCAGGGTGGCCCGCAGCCGGTCCCGCAGCGCGTCCGGGTCGAGCGGTCGCGCCGCGACCAGGTAGCCGAGCAGCCGGACCTCGCCCGACCCGCTGTCGGCGACCACCGCCGCCTGGTCGACGCCCGGCAGGTCGAGCAGCCGGGCGCGGACCTCGCCGGGCTCGACCCGGACGCCGCGGACCTTCACCTGCTCGTCGAGCCGGCCGAGGAACTCCAGCAGGCCGTCGGCCGACCAGCGGCCCCGGTCGCCGGTGCGGTACAGCCGGGTGGGGCGGCCGCCGATCACGGTCTCGACGAACGCGGCGGCGGTCTCGCCGTCCCGCCGGTGGTAGCCCTCGGCCAGTCCGACGCCGCCGATGCAGATCTCGCCGCTGCCGCCGGGGGGCACCGGCCGGAGCCGCTCGTCGAGCAGCCGGACCTCGGTGTTGCGCACGGGCAGCCCGATGGTGGCGGCGCCGCGCCGCCCGTCGACGGGGAAGGCCGTGGCGGTCACGGTGGCCTCGCTGGGCCCGTAGAAGTTGAACATCCGGGCCCGGCCGGACCACCGGTCGATCAGGCTCTGCGGGCAGCTCTCCCCCGCGACCACCAGCACCTGGAGGTCGGGCAGGGCGTGTGGGGGCAGGGTGGCCAGCACGGTCGGGGTGAGCGCGGCCAGGTGGACCGGCGGGTGCCGGTCCGGGTGGTGCAGCCGGTTGACCACCTCGGCGGCGGAGTCCGCCACGATGCTGAGCGTCGCCCCGTTGAGCAGCGCCGTGGTCCACTCCCAGACCGAGCCGTCGTGCCCGCAGGACGCCAGGGAGAGCACGTGGCGGCCCGGTCCGACCTCGTAGTGGTCGTGCTGGGAGAGCGCCAGGTTGACCACGCCGCGGTGCCGGATCCGCACGCCCTTGGGCTCGCCGGTGGAGCCCGAGGTGTGGACGATGTAGGCCAGGTCGTCGGGGCCGGCCGCGGTGGGCAGGGGGCCGTCGTCGAGGTCGGCGCCCGACCGTTCGTCCAGCACCAGGCAGGGGCCGTCGGTGGTCGGGGCGGCGTCGGCCCGGTCGGTGACGACCAGGTCGGGCGCCAGGTCCGCCAGCAGGGCGGCGATCCGGGCGGGCGGGTTGCCGCCGTCGATCGCCGCGTAGCAGCCGCCGGTCTTGAGCACGGCCAGGTAGGTGGCGAACAGGTCGGCCGTACGGCGCAGGCGGACGGCCACCACCCGCCGCGGTCCGGCCCCGTGGGCGAGCAGCAGCCGGGCGATCCGGTTCGCCCGGGCGTCCAGTTCGCGATAGGTGAGCGTCTCCCGGCCGCCGTCGCCGGAGCGGATCGCGCACACGTCGGGGTGCAGCCGCGCCATCTCCTCGAAGCGCTCGGCGACGGTGGTCTCCGGCAGCGGGCGGTGCGGGCCGCGGCGGCCCCCGGTGCGGTCCTGTTCGGCGGCGTCCAGTACGGCGGTCAGCTCGTCGAGGCGCGCCCCCGGGTCGGTGGCGGCCGCGTCCAGCAGCAGCAGGAGTTCGTCGAGCCAGCGGTGCGCCGTCCCGGGCAGGAAGAGCCCGGTCGCGTACTCGACGGTGAGCTCCCACTCTCCGCCGCGCGGCCGCAGCAGCACGCTGACCTCGTAGCGGGCGACGGTCGACTCCAGCGGTACGGGGACGGCTCCGGGCAGGGTGGCGGCCCGGTCGGCGCTCTCGTGCACGAAGGTGGTCTGGAAGAGCGGGTGCCGGCCGGAGCGGCGGTCGAGGCCGAGCGCGTCGACCACGCTCTCGAACGGCACCTCCCGGTGCTCGTGGGCGGCCAGCAGGCGCTCCTGCACCGCCCGGGCGTGCTCGCCGAAGGTGCTCCGCGCCGCCCGGTCGACGCGCAGGGCCAGCATGTTGGCGAAGAATCCGATCAGCCGTTCCAGGTCCGGGTGGTGGCGGGAGTCGACGGGGGTGCCCACCACCAGGTCGTCCTGGCCCGTGCTGTGGGACAGCCAGGCCGTGTAGGCCGCCAGGTGGAAGGCGAAGGGCGTGACGCCGAGGGTGCGGCAGTGCTCCTCGATCCGGGCGGCCAGTCCGGGCGGCAGCGGCCGGCTGACGCTGGATCCGGTGAAGTCCTGCCGGGCGGGCCGGGGCAGGTCGGCCGGCGGCACCGAGGTGGCGGGCGCCCCGGACAGCGTCCGGTGCCAGAAGTCGACCCGCGCGGTGGCGGCCCGCTGGGTGGCGGGCTCCTGCTGCCAGGCCGCGTAGTCGGCGTACTGGAGCGCCAACTCGGGCAGTTCGGGAGCCTGTCGGTCGCGTTCGGCCCGCTGGGCGAGGTCGAGCTCGGCGGCGAAGACGCCGACCGACCAGCCGTCGGAGACGATGTGGTGCAGCGCGCTGAACAGCAGGTGGCGGTCCTCGGCCAGCCGGAGCACGTGGAAGCGGAACAGCGGGCCGTGGGCCAGGTCGAAGCGGTGCCCGGCCAGTTCGCGCAGCCGCCGGTCGGCGTACGCCCGCCGGTCGGCCTCGTCCACGCCCGGGCAGTCCTCGACCTCCAGGTCGACGGGCATCCGCGCGTGGACGACCTGCTCGATCCGCCCGTCGGCGATCCGGAAGGTGGTCCGCAGCACCTCGTGCCGGTCCACGATCCGCTGCACGGCCCGGCGCAGCAGCGGCCAGTCCGTCGCCCCCTCGATCAGGACGGCCGAGGGCATCGCGTAGACGGCGCCGCGCAGTTCGGGCGGGGCGAGCTGCTCGGCGAACCACAGGCGCTGCTGGCCGGAGGAGGCCGGTGCCCGGGTGGCCGAGCGCCGCCGCAGGGCCGGGGTCCGGTCCGCCGCCGCCACCGTCGCCGCCGGGCGGTCGGCGCGGGCGGCCTCGATCAGCCCGGCCTGCCCGCCCACGTCGGGGTGCAGGAAGATGCCGCGCAGCTGGAGGTCGACCCCGAAGACCTCCCGGACGCGGTTGAGCAGGAGCGTCGCGGTCAGCGAGTGGCCGCCGAGGGCGAAGAAGTCGTCCTCCGGCCCGGGCGTGACCCCCAGCAGCTCGGCCCACAGCCGGGCGACCGCCTGCTCGGTGGCGCCGTACGGCCGCCCGTCGCCCGCAGGCCGCGCGGGCCGCTGCGCCGCGGCCGCCGCCGGGGCGGGCAGCCGGCCGCGGTCGACCTTCCCGTTGCGCGACAGCGGCAGCTCGCCGAGCACCAGGTAGTGCTCGGGGACCATGTACGGGGGCAGCCGGCGCTCCAGCGCCGTCCGGGCCAGCCGGGCGAGCACCCGGCGGAACGGGACGGCTTCGCTCGGCCGCGGGTCGGCGCGCTGGGCGTCGGCCACCGGACCGGCGAAGAAGGCGTGCAGGACCTCGCCGCCGCCGGCCGCGGCCCGGACGATCCGGTCGCCGGTCGGGTCGAGTTCGCCGATCGAGCAGCCGCCGAGCCCGTGGTGGTGGCCGGTGTCCGCGAGCCGCTGCACCAGCCGGCCGGCCGCCGACTCGGCTGCCCCGGGCTCCCGTTCGGCCCCGAGTGTGGGACCGCCGGGCGTGGGACCGCCGGGCGTGGGGCCGCCGGACGTGGGGCCGAGCAGGAACACGGCGGCCGTCGCGCCCTGGTAGATCGACCAGTTGTCCGGGTTGCTCAGGTCGGGTGCGGGCTCCGGCCCGGCGAAGCCGGCCCAGCGGCCGCCCTCCCAGCGGTGCCAGCCCGCCGACAGTCCGCCGCCGGCCCCGGCCGGGACAGCGCCCGGCCTGACGTGCACCAGCACGGTGAGGCCGTCCGGGAGCACCTCGTCCACGGCGCCACCGGCCGCCTCGTCCACCGGGCCGGGTTCCAGCACGCCCAGCAGCCGGCAGTCCGGGCTCTCCAGCACCAGCGGGGCCAGCCCGCCCGCCTCGCGGTCCTGCCGCAGCCGCCAGGCCGCCCCGGTCGCGTCGCTCACCAGCTGAGCCATCGACCCGGCCTCGACCGCCGCGTAGCGCAGGCCCCGCCCGCCGTACTGCGGCTCGATCGCCGAGCCCTTGGCCACCAGCAGCAGGGCCGGGCCCCGGCCGCCGTGGGCGGCGCGCCAGGCGGCCGCCGCCTCGCCGGAGCCCACCCGGACCCACCCGTGCCGGACGGGGTCGAGGTAGAACACCCCGGCGGCCAGACCCTCGGCGTCGCGGTCACCGACCAGGTAGGTCCGGACGGGGTACAGCGAGCCCGCCGACCCGTAGCGCCGCCGGGGCAGGGCGGAGCCCTCGACCGGACGGGCCAGCAGCGGGCGCACGGCGGCGGCGACCGAGCGGTCGTCGCCCGGCGCGGGGCGGGGTGCCAGGGCCCCGGTGAGCCAGTCGGCCAGTGCCCGGGGGTCCGGCTCGGCGCCCTCGAAGGCCCGGAAGCTCTTGCGCGCGCTCAGCGCCGCGTCGGCGTCGGCGCTGTCCGTGCCGCTGCCGAGGGGGTGGAGTTCCCCGTCGAGGACGCGCAGCCCGGGCTGTGCCAGCCGGAACTCGACCGCCGCGGCCGCGGCCTCCTCGTCCTCCTCCGGCAGGTCGACGTGCAGGTACGCGGCGAGCCGCGGGGTGCGCCCGTCCGGCCTGACGACGTGCGCCAGGCCGTGCCGCACGCCCGGGAGCCCGGCCAGGTGGTGCTCGATCTCGCCGAGCTCGATCCGGTGGCCGCCCACCTTGACCTGGAGGTCGTCGCGGCCCAGGAACTCGATGTCGCCGTTCGGCAGGTAGCGGCCGCGGTCGCCGGTGCGGTAGAGCCGCTCGCCGGTGTCGGGGTGGACGACGAAGGCCGCCGCCGTCCGCTCCTCGTCCCGCCAGTAGCCCCGGGCCAGCCCGGTGCCGCCGATGTGGAGGTCGCCGGGCACGTGGTCGGGGCGGGGCCGCAGGGCCCGGTCCAGGACGTGGAAGGTCTGGTTGCGCAGCGGCCGTCCGTACGGGACGCTCGCCCACCCCGGGTCGACCCGGTCGATCTCGTGGGCGATCGACCAGATCGACGCCTCGGTGGCGCCGCCGAGGCCCACCGTCCGCGCGTCGCGGAACACCTCCGACACCCGGCCGGGCAGCTCGGTGGGGATCCAGTCCCCGCTGAGCAGCACCAGCCGCAGACTGTGCGCCAGCCGCTCGCGGAACTCGTCCGGGCGGCCGCTCACGGCCGCCGTGAACATCTCCATCGACATCGGCACCGTGTTCCACACCGTGACCCGGTGGTCGAGGACCCAGTCGGCCCAGCGCGCCGGTTCGCGGACCTGGTCGTCCGGCGGGACGACCACCGCGCCGCCCGCGGCGAGCAGGCCGAAGACGTCGTAGACGCTCAGGTCGAAGCCCAGCGCGGAGAGCGCCAGGACCCGGTCCCGCGGGCCGATCCCGTAGCGGTCGTTGATGTCCAGGACGGTGTTCACCGCGCCCCGGTGGTCGATCATCACGCCCTTGGGCTCGCCGGTGGACCCCGAGGTGAAGATCAGGTAGGCGAGGTCGGCGGGCGTCCGACACGCCGGCGGGGCGCTGACGTCCTCGCCCTCGGCGACCGGTGCGAGCAGGTCCTCGTCCACCGGCAGCACCGGGGCTCCGCCCGGGGCGCACCGCCCGGCCGGCCCGGTGACCCGGGCGAGCCGGTCCGGGTCGGCCAGCACGCCGCCCACCTCGGCGCGGCGCAGCAGGTCCTCGATCCGCTGCTGCGGCGACCCGGCGTCGACCGGCAGGTAGGCCGCGCCCGCCTTGAGCACCGCCAGGCAGGCCACCACCTGGCGCCAGCCCTTGCCGGCCAGGACGGCCACCCGCCCGCCCGGCTCGACGCCCGCGGCCGTCAGGCGCCGGGCGGCCCGGTTGGCGGCGGTGTCGAGCTGCCGGTACGTCAGGGTGCGGTCCTCGGCGACCACCGCGACGGCGTCGGGGCCGCTCGCGGCCCGGTCCTCGAAGAGCTGGTGGAGCAGCCGGTCCGACTCCGGCCCGGCGGTGTCGTTGACCACGGCCCGGCGTTCGGCCTGGGCCTCGGGGAACGGGGTGAGCCGCGGACGGTCCCAGGCCCGCTCGTCCCGGGCGAGGGCGCGCAGCGCGGCGCAGTACGCCTCGTGCATGTCGCGCACCAGGCCGTCCGGGAAGAGCCCCGCCACGTGGTCCCAGCAGAGCACCAGCTCCCCGCGGGACTCGTAGACCTGGTGGTCCAGCCAGACCTGCGGGGTCTGGGTGATGTTGAAGACCTCGTCGGGGAAGAGGCTCTCCCAGCCGTCCGCCCCGCCCTCGCCGCCCAGCAGGCAGGTGAACACCACCGGCATCAGCGGTCCCCCGTCGAGCCCCCGGGTGCGCGCCAGTTCGCGCAGCACGCGGACGCCGCCGAAGTGGCGGTGGTCGAGGTCCTCCCAGAGCCGGCCCTGGGTCCGGCCCGCGCGCTCGGCGAACGGGACGTCCGGCTCCGACCAGTCCAGCTCCAGGAGGTTCACCGAGGTGAAGTCCCCGGCGATCGCGTTGATCCGGGGGTGGACCGGCAGCCGGTTGAAGAGCGTCGTGGTGACGGTGAAGTGCGGTTCGGCGCTCCAGGTGGCGAGGGTGTCGGCGAAGGCCGCCGCCAGGACGGCCGACAGCGACAGGCCGCGGCGCTCGGCGCGTTCGCGCAGGGCACGCAGGTCGGCGGCGGGGAGCCGGCGCTGCACCCGGTCGAAGCGGCGCGGCCCGGTCGGGGCGGTCGCCGCCAGGGGCAGCGCCGGGGCGGCGGGCAGGGTGTCCAGCCGGCCCGTCCAGTAGTCCCTGGAGCGGCGGAAGGCCGCCGTGCCGGCGAACTCCCGCTCCGCCAGCACGTAGTCGCGCACGCTCAGGTCCAGCGCGGGCAGTTCGGCGTCCTCGTCGCGGTAGAGCCGGGCCCACTCGTTGAGGACGAGGTTCAGGCTCCACGCGTCGAGCCCCAGGGCGTCCAGGCTGAGGTGCAGCCGGTGACGGTCCGGCAGCCGGCTCGCGGCGATCTCGAACAGCGGCCAGCGCTCGCTGGGCAGCACCTGGTGCGCCATCCGGTCG
Source organism: Kitasatospora sp. NPDC059088 (assembly GCF_042738155.1). Lineage (NCBI taxonomy): Bacteria > Bacillati > Actinomycetota > Actinomycetes > Kitasatosporales > Streptomycetaceae > Kitasatospora > Kitasatospora sp. NPDC059088. The sequence goes on from NZ_JBHYGR010000100.1 coordinate 35,526, forward strand.
CGGGTGGCCGCGAGCGCCCGCTGCGCCTCCGCCGGGCCGTGCCCGGCCAGGTCGGCCACCGCGATGCGGTACTCCGGGACGTGGGGCAGGATCCGCTGCCGGCCCTCCGCCACCACCAGCCGCAGTGCCTCGTGCCGGCGCACCAGCCGGTTGAACGCCCGCTCCAGGCGGGCGACGTCGAGGTCCGGCACGTCGTACTCCACGTAGCAGTGGACCTGTCTCTTATACACATATCCCAGCCCACGATACCAGAATAAATCTGGGTTTGCGGGGGGTGGGTGTTTATT
>NZ_JBHYGR010000101.1:0-22670 GCF_042738155.1 Kitasatospora sp. NPDC059088
CGGCCCCCCGCGGGCGCGCACCGCCGCGCGGGCGGCGCGCCCCCCCCCCCGCGCCGGCCCCCCCCCCCCCCGGCCGTTCCCGCACGCCCGACCGTTCCCGCGTCTTGTGCCGCAGCGCACCCCCGGCCGTTCCCGCGCGCTCGGCCGCACCGCACCCCTCAGCGGATCCGCGTCGCCCCCCGCCCGCGCACCGGGTGGGCGCCCAGCGGCCCGGCCGCCGCCCCGACTCCCGCCCCCGCTCCCGCCCCGGGCCCAGTCGGCGGCGTCGCCACGGTGTCCCGCAGCGTCAGCAGGATCTCCCCGTCGTACCGCTCCGCCAGCAGCCGGGTGAGCTCGGCGGCGCAGCCCGGCCGCACCGCCGGGGCGAGTTCGGGCAGCCGCCCCGGGTCGCTGAGGTCCTCGGCCTCGGCGGCCCAGCGCGCCGCGTCGCCCCGTTCGCCCTCGGCGGCGTAGTGGACGGCCAGGCAGTGGACGGCCAGCTGGTCGCCGTACTGGGCGGCGATCCGCCACCAGAAGACCCCGTCGGCCGTGCGGCCCATGCCGTAGAGCAGGCAGCCGAGGGTGCGGAAGGCGGCCTTCTCGGCGAGTTCGAGGTCCAGGGCCAGTTCGCCGGGCTCGACCGCGCCCGCCACCCCCGCGCACAGGTGGCGCAGGTCCCGCCGCAGTTCGGCCCGCCCGCCGGACCGGAGGTGGTCCCCGGCGGCCCCGGCGTGCGGCGGCCGGGCGACGGCGGGGGGCCGGGCGGGGCGCTCGCGGCCGGTCGGGGCGGCCCGGCGGGCGGCGGCCAGCCGTTCGGCCAGCCGACGGGTGAAGGCCACCGGGTCGTGGTCGCGGAACTCCTCGTCCAGCTCGGCGGCGTGCGCGCGCAGCAGCTCGGTGACCCTCATGTCGCCTGCCCGTCGTCCGGGTGTTCCAGCAGGTACTCCAGGTGGCGCCGCCCGAGGCTGTAGTAGGTGCGGGCGGTGGTGTGGGCGATGCCGAGCGCCCGGCCGATGTCGGGGTAGGAGGTGCCCGCCTGGCGCAGCCGGACCACGTCGGCCTGGACGGGCGCGGCGCGCGCGAGGGCGTCCATCGCCCAGTCCAGGGCGTCCAGTTCGGCGAGCTCCTCCAGCTCGTCCTGGCTGGTGTCGGGGCGGCGCTGGGCGATCACCCGGAGCCGCTTGCGCTCGGCCCGGCCGCGTTCGCGCAGGACGTCGACCACCGCGTCCTTGACGATCTTGAAGGCGAAGGCCTGCGGGTCCGCGCTGGCCAGGGCCCGGCGCCAGTTCCGGTAGAGCGTGGTGCCGGCGTTCTGCACGGCGTCCTGGGCGTCCTCGCGGTGGCGCAGGCGCTGCCGGGCGTAGCGGAGGTAGCCGGTGTTCTCGCGGGTGAAGAACGCCTCGAAGTCGTTCGGCAGGTCGTCGAGCGGGTCCGCCCGAAGGCCCCGCTCCTCCCCCGGCCCGGGAGTGTTCACACGCGCCCCCTTCTCCTGGGTCAGCTGGCCGGCCCACCGGTTGGCACGCCGACGGCCCGTTTCGGGGCTCGTGGTGTAACCGTCCGGGAGGGGCGGGTTGTCGACCGGATCGGGCGGACATTTGGGAACAATTCTGTTCACTTTCGAACCAGGCCGCTGACCTGCCCGTTCGTGGGGGCGAACGGGCGCCCGACCACCCCGGAGTGACCCAGATCACACTCGTTCGGATGGCGGCTTGACAAGCCCCGACGACTACCCCCGACGACCGCCCACCCGACGACCGCCCTACGGCGCCGGCTGCACGTCCGCCGAGTCCAGCGCGACGGTCACCCGCTCCAGCAGCACCCGCAGCGCGGCCAGGTCCTCGACCGGCAGCCCGGTCGCCGTGAGCAGCCGGCGCGGCACCTGCCCGGCCCGCTCGCGCAGCGCCGCCCCCTCAACGGTGAGGCTGACGGTCACCGACCGCTCGTCCTCCGGACTGCGCTCGCGGCGCACCAGTCCGGCCGCCTCCAGGCGCTTGAGCAGTGGGGAGAGGGTTCCGGAGTCGAGCCGCAGGCGCTCGCCGATCCGCTTGACGGGCAGCTCGCCGTCCTCCCAGAGCACCAGCATGACCAGGTACTGCGGGTAGGTGAGCCCGAGGTCCCGGAGCAGGACCCGGTAGACACCGCCGAAGGCGCGGGAGGCGGCGTTGAGCGAGAAGCAGATCTGCTGGTCGAGGCGGAGCAGTTCCTCGTCCGCCATGCCGGGGAGCGTGGTCATGACCCCATGGTACCGATCGCCGTCGCGCCATCTAGTTGTGCGCAACTGAATTGCGTGCTCTACTTATGGAGCAGTCGGCAGCCGGACCTCCACGGAGGGCCGGACGGCCGCCGGAACAGGACGACTCCGCCCGCCCCCGCGCACCGCGACGCACCGCGGACCGCGCACCACGAAGGGACCCACCATGGACGCGCTCTACACCGCCGCCGCCACCGCCAACGGCCGCGAGGGCCGCGCCGTCAGCTCGGACGGCCAGCTGGACCTCGCCCTGGCGATGCCGCCCGCACTCGGCGGCAGCGGCCAGGGCACCAACCCCGAGCAGCTGTTCGCCGCCGGTTACGCCGCCTGCTTCGCCAGCGCCCTCGGCCTGGTCGGCCGGCAGGCCCGGGTGGACACCAGCGAGGTCTCGGTGACCGCCGAGGTGTCCATCGGCAAGGACGGCGCGGGCTTCGGCCTGGCCGTCGTGCTGCGCGTCGAGCTGCCCGAGGCGCTCGCGGGCGAGGGCGGCGAGCTGCTGGTCAAGCAGGCGCACGAGGTCTGCCCGTACTCCCGCGCCACCCGGGGCAACATCCCGGTCGAGCTGGTCGTCGAGTAACACCGCCGGGCAACACCCGCCCCGGGGCGGACCCCGGACAGGCAACGGGCAGGGGGCCCGGGGGGGGCCCCGATCACCCCCCCGGCGAGCGCCCCCCCCCCCGCCCCCCCCCCCCCCCCACCCCCCCCCCCGCCCGGGCAAGGCCCGCGCCCACACAAAACGGCGCGGCGCTCAAAAGCCGCTCCCCCCGCCCCCTGCCCCCGGAAACCCCCGGTCCAGTGCCCCGACCTCGCACCCGGTCAGCTGCCGGGAGGCCCGACCGGGCCGTTCGTGCCGCCCGGCCCACCGGGGCCACCCGGCGAACGCAGCGTCTCCCATCGGTGCCGGTACTCCTCCGCGTCGATCTCGCCCCGCGCGAAGCGCTCCGCGAGCACCTGCTCCGGGGTCGGGCCGTGCCCCCAGCCGTGCGGTCCACCGGGACCGGCACCCGTGACCCCCGCGCCGCCCGGTCCGTGCGGGACGGGCTGCCGCGAGCGCGAGACGTAGCGGAACAGGGCGACGGCCAGGAGCACCAGCACCGCCAGGACGAGCAGCGAGACGATCGCCATCAGGGCGATGCCCCAGCCGCCCGGACCGTGGCCGGGCCCGTAGCCGTGCCAATGCCAGTGCCTCATCAGGTCCTCCTCCTCCGACCCTGCGGGCCCGCCGAGGTGATCGACGCCGTGACCACCGGGGCGTCGTACGGCCTGAGCTGCCGCGCTGCCCGGGGTGACCAGCGCCTTACCACCATCGTGCGCCCGCGACGGGTCAAAGCGTCGTGAAGAAAGCCTGAGAAAACGTTCCTGCGGAACCGGCCCCGCGCACCGGGGTAGCGTTTCCGTCCATGAACCACCATCCGCCCGACGACCGCCGCTCCCCCGAGCAACTGGTCGCGGCCGGGCTGCTCCGCCGCACCACCGACGGGCATCCCCACCCGGCGCTCAACCACTCGCCGATCTCCTACGTCGCCACCGCGCTCTGGACCGAGCTCGCCGCCCTGGCGATCGCCCCCACCGCGGCCGAGGCCACCGCCGCCGCCCTGCTCCGCGCGCTCGCCGACCGGGCCGTGGACGCCGCCCTGGCCCCCGGCAACGAACGCGCCCCGCGTGACGACCTCTACGTCACCGACCCGGCACACATCGGCACCCACCGCCGGGCGGTCTGGTTCCACCGCTTCGGACCGGGCGGCCCGATCACCGCCACCTTCGCGCCGTAACGGCGGCGCGGCGGACGCCCCAGGCACACGGGACGGCGCGAGCGCCCCCGACAGCGCGAGCACTCCCGACGGCCCGGGCCCGCCGGGCCGCTCAGCGTTCCACCGTCAGGCTCTCGCAGACCCAGCTCAGCCGGTTCGGCCCGTCGAACGGCGGCCGGGCGTGGTACGTCCCGTCCGACACCGACATGTTGACGATCAGGTAGGCGTGCCACCCGGCCCCGACCCCGTGCAGGTCCGCGTAGACCAGCTCCTCCTCGACGTACCAGTCCACCGAGTTCGCGCCGAGCACCACCCGCAGGCCGATGCTCGCCCCCGGGCCGACCCCGACGCCGCCGCCGTGCCAGTAACGGAAGCCGCCGCGCACGTGGTTGGAGATCTCCAGCAGGTCCGGGTTGTCCGGGTGGTACTCGAAGAGGTCGACCTCGTTGCCGCCGTCCCGCCAGGTCCAGATCGCCGGCCAGGCGCCCAACTGGACGGGCAGCGTCACCTGCGCCGACAGGACGTCCCCGGTGCGGACCTGGAAGCCCTCCGGACTGCCCTCGGTGGTCAGCAGGTTGCACGTCCACAGCCCGCCGGTGCGCCGCCGCACGGCGGTGAACTGCCCACCCGGGCAGTAGTCGTGACTCAGGTAGTCGAGCTTGTGGTCGCTCCGGTTGGTCGGCCCCATCCGGGGGTATGCGCTGCTGCGCCCGGCGACCCACTGCCCGGTCGAAGTGAAGTCCGCGTCGAACACGACCGCCACGGCCGCCTCCCGAGTGCTCCGTCGCCCCGGCAGTCCGAACCGCCGGGCACACAGAGTGAGTTACCCGATACCCTCCGCAGTATGCGAAGCAAATCGTCCGGCTCCTGACCGGGCCGCCGCGGCCGAGCGGGCCCCGCCGATCAGCCGACCGACGCAGTGGCGCCCCCGGCCCGGAGCCGGTCGGTCACCGAGACCACCCCGTCCACCGAGCGGCAGAGGTTCAGCACGATCGGCACCAGGTGCGCCTCGGGCACGCTGCCGCTGAGCACCACCCGCCCCTGGTCGACCTCCACCCCGATCTCCGCCGGGCTCACCCCGTCGATCCGCCCGAGCACCTCCTCGACGATCTCCCGCCGGATCACCCGGTCCTCGCGCAGGAACACCCGCAGCAGGTCGCCGCGGCTCACCATGCCGACGACCCGCCCCTCCTCGTCCAGCACCGGCAGCCGCTTGAGCCCGTGCCGGCTCATCTGCCGGGCCGCCGCGACCACGCTGGTGCCGGGCGTGGTGCAGACGGGCTGCGCCGTCATCAGCTCCGCCGCCGTGACCTCGCCGCCCGGCCCGGCCTTCGCCGACTCGGGCGCGGGCAGCAGGCTGCCCGGGTCCTCCTGCGCCGCCAGCGTGCGCAGCAGATCCGCCTCCGACACCACACCCAGCGGCCGGCCGTCCGGGTCCACCACCGGCACCCCGGTGATGTCGTACTCGGTCAGCAGCGCGACGATCTCCCGGAAGCCGGTCTCGGGCGCGATCCGGACCACGGGGCTGGTCATCACAGATTCGACGGTGGCATGCCGCACGCCGGTTCACCTCGTCCAACGATGCTGGTCCGATCGGGCGCGGATCGTCCCGGCCGGTACCGGCAGCATGGCCCCCGGCCGGGCGGAGCGCCAGGGGCCAAGGGGCCGAACGGGTGGGACCAAGGGCCCTGACCTGCGAACACACCTCCGACACGGGAGACTGCCCGGCCACCGCACCCGGGGCCGGCACACCCGGGGCTCCCCGCCCGGAGCCTCTGTGCCCCCGGAGGCCGCCGCGCCCGCCCGGGCCGACGACCCGACGCGTCCGACGGCGCGCGGCAGCCCGCCGCACACCCCGAACGGCGCAACCATCACATGATCGACTCGTTGGACCGTCCACCACGACAGCGATCGGCACCGGGAGGGCCCGTTGGCAGCACGGACGGTGGGCGCGGAACCGGCGCCCCGGGGCGTCCCGGCGCGACCGGTGGCGGAGGCCGAGGCCGCGCTGGTGCACCACTACCGCAGGCTGGTCCGGCTCGCCTACCTGGCCCTGCCCGCCGACCGGGACCGGCACAGCCGGGTGCTCGCCGCGCACGCGGCCGTCCAGCGCGCCCTGCCGTTCCGCTGGACCCGCCGCACCGCCCCTGCCCCTGCCTCCACCCCTCCCCCGACTCCCGCCTCCGCCGATCCGGCCGGCCGCGCGCCGACGACCACCGGCACCGACCCCGGCACCGACCCCGACCCGGTGTACGCAGCGCTGCGCCTACGGGTGCTGCGCACCGCCCTGCGCCCGCGCCCGGCCGCGCGGCTGCTGGCACCCCGGGTCTGGGGCCTGCGGCTGTTCACCCCGCACGGCGGCGAGCGGGACGCGGCACTGGACCACGCGCTCGCCGCCCTGGACGCCCCGGCCCGGGCCGCCTTCGCCCTGCACGTGGTCGAGGGGCTGGACGGCCCGGAGGCGCTGGAGGTGCTGCGCGCCGCCGGAGTGGAGCGGCCCACCGAGGCACTCGCGGCGGCCGCCGAGGTCCCGGCCGGACCCGAGGACGAGCCGCTCGCCTTCGACCCGTGCGCCGTCCGGGTCCAGCCCACCGACCTGCTGCGCCGCCGCCGTACGCTCACCGCCGCGCTGGCGGTCGGGGTGCTCGGGCTGACCACGACGGCCGCGGTGCTGGGCGGCGGCTCCGCCCCGGCGAGCAGTGCCCCGCGGTCGGCCCTGCGGCCCCCGGGCGCCGTCACCGACCCGGCCCGGCTGGTCCGGGTCGGCCCGGACGCCTGGCAGCACACCGCGCGGATCGACTTCACCGCCTGGCCCGCCCGCGGCGACCGGCGCGCGGACGCGGCCCTGCTCGGCCGGGCCCTGGCCGCCTGGGCCCAGCCGGGCCCGCAGACCCGGGCCGAGCCGGGTACGGACACCGCACCGCCCGACACCCCGCCGCAGCTGCTGTACGCCGGGACGGTCGACGGCACCGGCGTGGCCGTGCTGTACGACGGCCGCCGGATCGCCCGCTGGACCGACGGGCACGACGGCGGGCTCGACCTGGCACGGGCCGACGACTCCGACGTGACCACGGCGGGCGCGGTGGTGCTGAGCCGCCGGGGCACCGCCCTGCGCTACCTGCTGGCGCCCTGGGTGGACACCGCCGAGACCCGCCGGATCGACCAGCCCGACACCGCCGCCCGCCCGCTGGACCACCCCGACGGGGTCACCCCGGCCGCACCGGGCGGCGGGCTCGCGGACTGCCGGGGTGCCACCGTGCTCCAGCTGCGCTCCTCCTCGGTGATCGCCGAGAAGCACGCCTTCCTGCTGGCCGACCTCGGCGGCCTCGTCCCGGCCCACCTCACCTACACCCCGCCGCCGGACCGCACCCAGCCCGCCCGCCCGCCGCGCGAGTCCACCGGCCAGGACGCCCTGGTGGCCTGGGCACGGGCCGGCTGCGCCGTGCCGGACGGCACCCCGGGCGTCAAGCAGCTCAACCTGTGGGCCTTCGCGGTGCAGCCGCTGCCGCAGAACGCCGGCGCGGCCGCCTGGTACTGCCTGCGCGCCGACCGCTGGACGGGCGAGGGCAGCGCCGCCACCGCCGTGCTGCTGCCGACCGCCCGGGGCCCGCAGCGCACCGGCGGCGGGCCGGGCCGCGGGTGCAGCCGGTTCGAGCAGGACACCGTCGCCTGGGCGTGGTGGCACTCCCCGCAGGGCGCGGACTACCTGCTCGCGGCGGGCAGCCGGCGGGTCACCCGGCTGACCGTCAAGGGCCCGGACTGGTCGGCCGACCGGCCGGCCCCGGACCACACCCTCGCGGTCGAACGGCCCGCCCGCGGCACCGTCCAGGTCGAGGCACTGCTCGACAACGGCAACCGGATCACCCCGCCGCACTGAACCGCCCCGCCAACAGCGCCCCGTAGTCAGGCAGTTCGACGCTCGACACCTGCTTGCCCAGCTCCAGCATCCGGTTCAGCACCCACCGCCGGTTGAGCAGCCCGTTGCGCAGCCGCAGTCCGGCCGCGGTGCGCGGCGCCAGGAACGGGCCGGTCCGGTCCCCACCCTTCTGGCAGCCCCGGGCGTAGTCGCGCAGCAGCCCCTCGTACCGGGCGAAGGCGGCCCGGTGGTCGCCGCGGGCCAGCGCCAGCTCGCCCGCCAGGACGTACGCGGCCACCACCGCCGTGCCGGTGCCCATCCCGCCGATGGTGGCCCCGCAGGCGGCGTCGCCGAGCAGGGCGATCCGGCCGGTGGACCAGGCGGGGACGTCGGCGCGGCTGATCGAGTCGAAGTACGGCTCGGGCACCTCGTCCAGGCTCCGCAGCAGTTCCGGGACCTTCCAGCCGAGGCCGGCGAAGGCGGTGCGGACCAGCTCCTTCTGCTGTCGGGTGTCGTGGCGGTCGTAGCGCAGTTCGGGCGAGGCGAACAGGCAGAAGGCGCCCGCCCGGTCCGGGTCGCGCGGGTCGGCCCCGACGGACATCAGCCGGCCGGGGACGTTCAGGGCCGTCCCACCGGCCGGCAGCGCGCCACCGGCGGGCAGCTGCCAGGTCGCCGCGTAGTAGCCGAGGTGACGGACGAACCGCTGCTCGGGCCCGAAGGCGAGCCGCCGGACGGTGGAGTGCAGCCCGTCGGCACCGATCACCAGGTCGAACTCGCGCGGCGCGGCCCGCCGGAAGGCGACCCGCACCCCGGCCGCCGTCTGCTCCAGGGCCTCGACGGAGTCGCCGAAGACGTACTCGGCGCGGGCTCCGCTGTGCCGGTGCAGCACCTGGGCCAGTTCTCCGCGCGGGATCTCCAGCTCGCCGCCCGCGAACTCGGCGGGCAGGTGCAGGAGTCGGCGCCCGTCCTGGTCGACGAAGGTGATCGGGCTGCCGCCGGTGTCCAGGGCGCGCAGTTCCTCCAGCACGCCCATGCGCTCCAGCACGCCGAGGTGGGTGTGCCCGCGGAAGTCGACGTTCTGCCCGCCGCCGCGCAGCGCCGGGGCGAGTTCGACCACGGTGACGTCGAAGCCGTACCGGCCCAGCCAGTGGGCCAGGGCGGGGCCGGCGATGCTCGCGCCCGAGATCAGCACGCTGGTGCGCGCGGAAGCACTCACGGGAACCACTCCGTTCGAGGATCCGACAACTGTGTCCATGAGACACAGTTCATTGCTGTGTACGGTAGACACAGTTGGCGCGGACGGGCAACCCCCGGGACGGGAGCAGGCGATGGGCGAGGCGGCGAACGACACGGTCCGGCTGCTCTGGGAACAGCCCGCACGGCCGACCCGCGGGCCGAAGCCGGCCCTCAGCCTGGAGCGGATCGCCACCGCGGGCGTCGAGGTCGCGGACGCCGAAGGACTGGGCGCCGTCTCCATGCAGAAGGTGGCCGGGCTGCTGGACTTCACCAAGATGTCGCTCTACCGGTACGTCCCCGGCAAGGCCGAACTCGTCGCGCTGATGGTCGAGTCGGCCTTCGGCGAGCCGCCCGGGGTCGTCGGCGCACCGGACTGGCGGGAGCAACTCACCGCCTGGGCGCGTCACTTGTCCGAGGCCATCGCCCGGCACCCGTGGCTGTTGGACGCCACCCTCGGCCCCCGCGTCCCCGGCCCGCGGGAACTCGCCTGGCTGGAAGGGGTGGTGGCCGCCCTCGACGGCCACGGGCTGACCGGCGCCGAGCGGATGGACGCCGCCGTCCTGCTCGCCGGACACGTGCGCACCATCGCCGAACAGGCCCGCGCGGTGGGACCGGACGGCTCCCCCGAGGCCGAACTCCTCGCCGCCCTCGGCACGGTGGTCCACCGGCACGCCGACCGCTACCCCGCCGTGGCCGCCGCGATGGCCGACCCGGACGGCCGCGACCAGGCCCTGGACTTCGGCCTGGCCCGCATCCTGGACGGCCTGGCCGCCCTGATCGACCGGCGCACCCGCCCGTAACCCGCCGGCCCCCGACGAACCGCGCCGTCGGCCGAAAACCCGTCGAGCCCGGGCCGCGCAGGCGGCTAGCATCCGCTCCCATGGCGATGTTCGTGCACCTGACGGCCGCGGCGAACACGCCGCGCATCCGCCGCGCCGGGATCCGGGCCGACAGCCGGGGCCAGGGCGGGGTGCGCGGGGTGTACTGCTTCCCCGTGCTGCCCTCCTACACCCTGACCCACCAGTGGCTGCGCGAACTCGCCCGGTTCGGGCCGAAGGGCGCGCTGTCCGCGGTGCACGTCCGGCTGGACGACGCGCAGGAGGTGCTGGTCGGGCACTACCGCGACCGCGCCAAGGACGCCCAGCAGTGGCTGACCGCCGCCGAGGCGGTCGCCCGGGTCGCCGCCCAGCCCGACCCGCGCGGCTGGGAGGTGGTCGTACCGAGGGCGATCGGCACGCGCGAGGTGCACCGGATCCGCGCCGTGCCGCAGGTGGCCGGCTGGCGCTACCTCCCCGGCGCCCACGGCACCCGCCCCTGCACCTGCTTCGGCTGCCGGATCCGCGGCGAGTACGGCGGCCGACGGCTGCGCGAACGCCACCCGCACCCGCTGGACGGGCCGCCACCACCCGTCCCCGTCCTGCTCGCCCGGATCGAGGCCGCGGGCGACCCCGGCGATCCGGCCGCCCTGCGGGACGCCCTGCACTGGTTCGGCCTGCGCCGCCGAGGCCCGGTGGACCGCCTCGCCCGACTCGCCGCCCACCCCGACCCGACCGTCCGCCGCGAACTGGTCTGGGCGGTCCAGGGCTGGTCGACACCCGGCGTCGCCGAACTGCTGGACCCCCTCGCCGAGGACCCGCACCCGGACGTCCGCGAGGCCGTCGCGGACGTCCGGACGCTCTGAGGCCTCCGGCCGCCCACCTGTCGGCCCGGGGCACCCGCCCGTGGGTCCGGGCCGGTCCGCGCCAGGACCTGCGAGGTTCCCCTCCGACGTGCCCGTTCGGCGGAACCGGGTGATCATGGGACGAACCGCGTCTTCGACGACACGGCGCGCCGGTCCATTCCGGCGGCGCCCGGAAGGTGGACCGCGATGTTCCAGCTCCTGTGGATTCTGCTCATCGGCTTCGTGCTCGGCGTACTCGCCAAGCTGATCCTGCGCGGGCCGCAGTCGATCCCCTGGTGGCTGACCATGCTCCTCGGCGCCGCCGGGGCCTGGCTCGGCAACGCCGTCTCCGGCTGGATCGGCGTGCGCCACACCTCCGGCATCGACTGGATCCGTCACATCCTCCAACTCGGCTTCGCCGTGGCCCTGGTGGCCCTCGTCGCCCCGGCCTGGTCCAAGAACCGCACCTCCCGCTGACCGGGCACCGCGCCGGGATTGTCAGTGGCAGCTGCAAGACTCCTGTCCGGGCCCACCGAACGGGCCCGGACGGGAGGGGCGCGCGATGCCCATCGGAGACCGCTGGCAACTGCTGCGCGAGGGAGCGCCGCTCGGCGACATCGTCGTGGACGGCGCCGACTTCCCCTGGCTGGACGGGCGATTCGTCCCCCGGGCCGGCTTCGCCGAGGTGAAGCCGTGGTTCGACGAGTCCGCCGCCTTCGTCGACGCCGAGGACCACGAGGCCTTCGAGCGGGCGTACGACCGGATCGACGGTGCGCTCACCCTGGCGTCCCCGAGCGGCCCGGTCGCCGAGTTCCTGCTGCACATACGTGGCGACCGGGCGTCGTGGCGGTGGTCGGACGAACCGTTCGACGAGGTCTGAACCCCGCTCAGCCCACGTGCACGGCGGGGCGGCGGGTGCGGTCGGGTTCGGCCTCGCGGAGCACCTCGCGGGTGACCGGGGCGATCTCGCCCTGGCCGAACAGGAAGAACCGCAGGAACTGGGCGAAGGGGTTGCCCTCGGTCCACTCGAAGTAGATGTGCGGCTGCTGCCCGGTCAGGTCGCGCACCTGGAGCAGCAGGGCGGCCAGCGCGTTGGGGACGCTGGAGCTCTGCAGCGAGAGCACCCGGTAGCGGTCGTGCAGCACTTCGCCGCGGACGGTCAGTTCGGCCTCGAAGTCGGACGGGTCGAGCACGGTGACCTCGACGAAGACCAGGTCGTCCTCCGGCGGGATGTCGTTGTCCCGGCGGATCTGGTGGACCTTGTCGCGGTACTCGGCGAGGTCCCGGCTGTTCGGCTCGTTGGCGATCAGGCGCAGCGGGCGGTACGTGTAGTCCCGGACGAACCGCTCGGCGACGTCGTCCAGGACCACGTCGGTGACGCGCAGTTCGAAGGCGCGCTTGAGCCGGGAGAGGAAGGACACCAGCATGATGCCGGCGATGAAGCAGGCGCCGATCTTGACGCCGTCCGGGCGCTCGGCGATGTTCACGGCCGTGGTGTAGAGGAACACGGCGGCGATCACCGCGAAGGTGACGGTCCAGTGCCGCTCCCCGGCCTTGCGGGCGGCGATGGTGACGGCGACCGCGGCGGAGCTGATCAGCACCAGGACGCCGGTCGCGTAGGCGCCGCCCTGGGAGTCGACGTTGGCGTCGAAGATCCAGGTGACCAGGAAGGCGATCAGGGTCAGCACGATGACGGTCGGCCGCACCGCCCGGGCCCAGTGCGGGGCCATGCCGTAGCGGGGCAGGTAGCGGGGCATCAGGTTGAGCAGTCCGGCCATGGCGGAGGCCCCGGCGAACCAGAGGATGGCGATGGTGGACAGGTCGTAGACGCTGCCGAAGGTGCTGCCCAGGTTCTCGTGGGCGAGGTAGGCGAGGGCCCGCCCGTTGGCCGGGCCGCCGGTCTTGAAGGCGTCCTTGGGGATGAGCAGCGTGGTGATGATGCTGGTGGAGATCAGGAAGGCGCTCATGATCACGGCGGCGGTGGTGAGCAGGTGCCGGGCGCCGCGGATGCGGCCGGTGGGCTTCTCCTCGGTGTCGTCCGGGTCACCCTCGATGAGCGGCATCACGGCGACGCCGGTCTCGAAGCCGGACAGGCCGAGGGCGAGCTTGGGGAAGACGATGAGGGCGACGCCGATCATCGCGAAGGCGTTGCCGTGCTCGGCGGTGAGGGCGTCGGTCCAGTCGCCGAACAGGTGCGGTTCCTTGAACACGTGCCAGAGGCCGTTGGCCACCACCACGACGTTGAGCGCGAGGTAGACGACGACCAGGACGACGGCCAGGCCGATGGCCTCGCTGAACCCCTTGAGGAAGACCGCACCGAGCAGGGCCACCAGGATCAGGGTGAGCATCACCTGCTTGCCGGACAGGGCGCTGTGCAGGTGCGGGTTCTCGATCAGGTGGGCGGTCGCGTCGGCGGCCGACAGGGTGATGGTGATCATGAAGTCGGTGGCGGCGAAGCCGAGCAGGGTGAGCACGAAGAGCTTGCCCTGCCAGAACGACAGCAGCCGTTCCAGCATCGCGATCGAGCCCTGGCCGTGCGGGCTCTCGGCGGCGACCCGCCGGTAGACCGGCAGGGCGCCGAACAGGGTGACCAGCACCAGGACGACGGTGGCGATCGGTGACAGCAGGCCGGCCGCGAGGGCGGCGATGCCGGGTTGGTAGCCGAGGGTGGAGAAGTAGTCCAGGCCGGTCAGGCACATCACCCGCCACCAGCGCGTGCCCTTCTCGGCGGGCGCCTCCACGTGCGGGCCGGGGTGCTGCTTGGCCATGTCCGAGAGGCCTTCGAGCATCCACGCCCGGAACCTCGTGCCCCGCGTCGAAGGCGCCGTTCCCGGTTCGACCGAACCCGAGGAGACCACGTACACCCCTGTCCACGACTTCGGCCGGCCGCCGCACGGTTCCGGACCCCCAAGGCCGCCGGACGGCGGGCCCGGGCCAGGCTAGGGGACCGGGTCGGAGCGGCCGGGCAGCCGCGCGGCCCAACACGCCGGGGTGCGCCCGGACGGCCCTGCCGGCCTACGGCCGACCCCCGGCCGTGCCCGGCGCCAGCGGCGCGGCGGTGTCCGGTGCCTCCTCGAACGGGGTAGACATGTCCGCGCGCGTTGACTCAATGGATTGACCCATCCGGTTGACCCACGGAGCCCGCGCGCCCAGGGGTACGGCGACGGACGGCAGGGAGACAGCGGTGACGGAACCGACTCGGCGGAGGATCCTCGGCCTGGGCCTGATGGCGGCCGCCGTCACCTCCTGCGGCACCCAGCGCTCCGACGCCGCCGCGCACCCCACGCCCGACGCCCCGGGCACCCCCGGCCCGGCGGACCCCTCCGGCGCCCGGCACCCCGGGCCCGAGGACGCCGCCCCGGACGAGCAGTCCCTGCCCGGCAACGCCGACTGGCAGATCACCGACCCCGGCGCGCCCAGCGCCGTCGAGGGCTTCGCCGACCGGGTCAGCGTGCTGCCCGGCGAGAGCTTCGGCCTGCACGTCTCCACCGCGGCCGCCGCCTTCACCGTCTCCGCGTACCGGATGGGCTGGTACGGCGGTGCCCGGGGCCGGCTGGTCTGGCGCCGGGCGCACGTCCCCGGCGCCAAGCAGGCCGCCCCGCACGTCGACCCGGCCACCCGCACCGTGCTGACCGGTTGGCAGCGCACCCTCGCCGTGGACACCGCCGGCTGGCCCGAGGGCGCCTACCTGCTGCGGCTGGACGCCGAGGACGGCTCCGGCCGCAGCTACGTCCCGCTCACCGTCCGCTCCGCGACCACCGCCGGAAGAACCGTGGTGATGGGCGCCCCGGCGACCTGGCAGGCCTACAACGAGTGGGGCGGCTACAGCCTCTACAACGGCCCGACCGGCACCCTGGCCACCCGCTCGCTGCGGGTCGTCCTCGACCGGCCGCACGACTACGACCACGGCGCCGGGCGCTTCCTGGTCTACGAGGCGCCGCTGATCGCCCTGGCCGAGCGGCTCGGGCTGCCGCTGGCGTACACCACCGGGATCGACGTGGCCCGCGAGCCGGGCCTGCTGCACGGTGCCAGCGCCCTGCTCTCGCTGGGCCACGACGAGTACTGGTCCCCCGAGCAGCGCGCCCACGTGACGGCGGCCCGCGACGCCGGGACGAACCTGGTGATCCTGGGCGCCAACTGCTGCTTCCGCCGGGTCCGCTTCGAGCCCGGCGAGCTCGGGCCGGACCGCACCGTGGTCTGCTACAAGGACGCCTGGGCGCAGGACCCGGGCCACCAGGCGGGCGCCCCGGCGACCACCGACTTCCGCACCGGCCCGGGCGCCGACCCGGAGAGCTCGCTGCTCGGCGTGATCTACGACGGCTACCCGGTGGACGCCCCGTACGTGGTCACATCGCCGGAGCACTGGGCCTTCGAGGGGACGGGCGTGACGGCCGGGGAGTCCTTCCCGCACCTGGTCGGCGTCGAGTACGACCGGGTCGACACCGCCTTCCCCACCCCGCGCCCGATCGAGGTGATCGCCCACTCCCCCGTGGTCTGCGAGGGCCGGCGCTCCCACTCCGACACCGCCTACTACACCGTGCCCAGCGGCGCGGGCGTCTTCGCCACCGGCACGATGCGCTGGGTGGAGGCCCTGGACGCCCACGGCAGCGGCGTGCACGGCATCGACGCCCACGCCGGGGACGTGGTCCGCAAGGTCACCGAGAACGTCCTGCGCCTCTTCGCCGCCGGTCCGGCCGGCCGCACCCACCCCGCCCGCGACAACCTCGCCACCGTCTACGGCACGGCGTAGGACCTGCCCCGCGGTCCATCGTGATCGAACCGGCCCACGGCCCCGGGCCCGGGACTCCGCCCCGCCGCCCCCGGGCGGGAAGGGGCCGTCGCCCCGGCTACACTCGCACGATCTGACAGCAGCGAAGGTCGTCCAGGACAACCGACCGGTGCGGCACGGGGTGCCGGCCGGCGAGGGCACGAGGGAAACAGAACATGGTCGAGGCCTCCCCGAAGGTCGTTGTCGTCGTCCCCACGTACAACGAGCGGGAGAACCTTCCGGTCCTCGCCGGGCTCCTCACGGACCTCGCGGTGCCGAACCTGCACCTGCTGGTGGTCGACGACAACTCCCCCGACGGCACCGGCGAGATCGCCGACAAGCTCGCCGCCGACTCCGCGGGCACCGTCGGCGTGCTGCACCGCACCGAGAAGGACGGCCTCGGCCGCGCCTACCTGGCCGGGATGGCCCGGGCGCTGGACGAGGGCGCCGACGTCGTGGTCCAGATGGACGCCGACCTCTCGCACCCGGCGTCCGCGATACCCGCGATGGTGGGCACCCTGCTCGCCGACCAGGGCACCGCCGTGGTGCTCGGCTCCCGCTACGTGCCCGGCGGCTCGACCGCCGCGGAGTGGCCCTGGCACCGCAAGGCGCTCTCCGCCTGGGCCAACTTCTACGTCAACGCGATCCTCGGCCTGGGCGTCCGGGACGCCACCGCGGGCTTCAAGGCCTGGCGGGCCAGCGCCCTGCGGGCCATCGACCTGCCGACCGTGCAGAGCAACGGGTACTCGTTCCAGGTCGAGATGAACTACCGGGCGGTCCAGCACGGACTGGCCATCCGCGAGGTGCCGATCCGCTTCGAGGAGCGGATCGAGGGCGCCTCCAAGATGAGCATCGGGGTGCAGGTGGAGTCCGCGCTCGCGCCCTGGAAGCTGCGCTTCAACCGCGAGGGCCAGGGGGCCTGAACGAGTAGTCCCGGCCGCGGCGGGCGGTGCGGGCGGCTGGTGCGGGGAACAAGGCCGTCATGGCCCTTCTCCCGGAGTCCCTGACGACCCTGGTCCGCCGCGCCGCCCGGGACCCGTTCGCCGTCCAGACGCTGCGGGCCACCGTGGCCGCCACCCTGTCGTACGCGGTGGCCACCCGGCTCAGCAGCGAGCCCGCGCCACTGACGGCACCGCTCACCGCGCTGCTGGTGGTCCAGGTCACCGTCTACTCGACGCTCAAGACCAGCGTCCGCCGGGTGGTCTCGGTGGTGGTCGGGGTGCTGATCGCGATCGGGTTCAGTGCCGTGGTCGGGCTCTCCTGGTGGAGCCTCGGGCTGATCATCCTGGCCTCCCTGGTGATCGGGCGCTACGTCCGGGTCGAGGAGTTCGTCCAGGAGGTCGCGATCAGCGCGATGCTGATCCTCGGCGTCACCAAACTGACCTCCCAGGCCTGGGACCGGGTGCTGGAGACGCTGATCGGCGCGGCCGTCGGCCTGCTGTTCAACCTGCTGTTCGCCCCGCCGGTCTGGGTGGACACCGCCGGCGAGTCGATCGAGGACCTGGCCCGGCGGGCCCGTCAGCTGCTGGTCGACATCTCCGAGCAGCTGGGCCGCCCCACCCCGGTGGCCCGGGCCGCCGAGCGGCTGCACGAGGCCCGGCGGCTCGACCAGGCGATCGCGGACGTGGACGCGGCGCTGCGCCAGGCCGAGGACAGCCTGCGCCTCAACCCCCGGATCAGCGAGGGCCTGCTCTCCCGGCTGGTGCTGCGCACCGGGCTGGACACCCTGGAGATCTGCGTGGTGGTGATCCGGGTGCTGGCCCGCTCGGTCACCGACCTGGCCAAGCGGCGCGGACCGTCGGAGCGGCTGTTCCCGCCGGAGGTCGCGGTCGGGCTGGAGGAACTGCTGGCGCACGTCGGCGGGGCGATGGTCAGCTTCGCGGTGCTGGTCACCACCCAGGTGAGCCGCAACGCCGAGGAGGCGGAGGAACGGCTGACCGCCGAGCTGGCGGCGGCCTGGACGTGCCGGGAGAACGTCGCCCAGGTCCTGCTGCGCAAGGTCCAACAGCACCCGGAGGCCTGGCAGTTGCACGGCGCGATGCTGGCCGAGGTCGACCGGATCCTGGACGAACTGGACCTGGAGCACCGCAGTCGGCGGCTGATGGAGGAGCTGGACCGGGCGTCGCTGGCCAGCCGGGAGCGGTTCTCCCGCCTCACCGGGCTGCGCCGCGCCCGCCGCGGCCGGCGGCGGGAGGAACGGGAGCGCCCGGCGGCGGGGGCCGGGCGCTGATCCGGGTGACGGGAGGCCGGGGGACGGTGGAGGTCAGGGCATCAGCCAGGGCTGCTGCGGCAGCGGGTGGCCGGTCTCCAGGTAGGTCTTGAGGTTGGACAGCACCGCCGACCAGCCCCGTTCGGCGTCCGCTCGCTCGGGCTCGTCGGCGAGGTCCTCGTGGGTGACGGTGAGCCGGGTGAGGTCCTGCCAGTGCCGCAGCTCGAAGGTGACCCGGGAGGGCCCGCCGGGGCGTTCGCCCTCCGGTCCGCCCCAGGTGGTGACCAGCCGGTGCGGGCGGTCCGCCACCTCGACGGTGCCGATCACGTCGGCGATCCCGGAGTCGTCGGTGCGCCGGTGCTCCCAGGGGTCGCCGGGCAGCCAGGTGGAGACGTTGCGGTGGCCCCAGTAGAGGCCGGACTCGTCGGCGTTGGTGAGCGCGTGCCAGACCCGTTCCGGGGTGGCGCGCAGGTAGACGGTGCTGCGGTGGCGGAAGGCGGTCACGGCCTCAGCCTCCGGCCGCGTCGAGCAGCTGCTGGATCTCGATCTTCCCCATCCGCATCATGGCCGCCGTCACCCGGTCGGCCTTGGCCCGGTCCTCGCCGCCGACCAGGTCGAGCAGGATGCGCGGGGTGATCTGCCAGGAGAGGCCGTAGCGGTCCTTGAGCCAGCCGCACGGGCCCGGCTCGCCACCGTCGGCGGTGAGCTTGGTCCAGAGGTCGTCGACCTCCCGCTGGTCCTCGCACTCGACCTGGAGCGAGATCGCCTCGGTGAAACGGAACATCGGGCCGCCGTTCAGCGCCGTGTAGGGCCGGCCGGCGAGTTCGAACTCGACGGTCATCACCGTGCCGGCCGGCACGGGGGCGCCCTCGCCGTAGCGGGTGACCTTGGTGATCGCGGAGCCGGGGAACAGCGAGGTGTAGAGGGCGGCGGCGGCTTCGGCCTGGTCGTCGAACCAGAGGAAGGTGGTGATTTTCTGCATGGGCCCGACGGTAGCGGCGGGCTCCGACAGCGCGGCCGAGCCCCCGCCCGGGGGGGCCCGGTGGGGGGCCCCCGCCCGGCGCGGGCCCCCCCCCGGGGGGGTGCCCCCCCCCCCCCAGAGGGGTGCGGAGAGCGGGGCGGGGTGGGCTCCGACCGCGCGGCCGAGCCACGGCCGGGGGTCACCGGTTCGGCGCCCCCGGCCGGTCTCGGCACGCCCCTGGGTCAGTGCACCCAGCCCGCGTAGCGCTGGACGAAGCGCTGGCCGGTGTGGGCGGTGACCACGACGTCGTAACGGCCCTGCTTGTCCAGCGGCCAGGACAGGTCGACCTGCTTGCCGGGCTTGACCCAGACGGTCTGCGGGCTGCCCGCGAAGTCGTTGGGCGCGGCGGTGAACGCCACGTCCGTCAGACCGTCGTTGGCCACCTGGAGGGTGAGCCTGAGGCTGCCGTGCAGGTCGGCGGTGACGATCGGCACGCCGATGTCGTTCTGGCCGTCCTGCCCGTCCCGGACGACCGTCCCGGCGAAGCGGCGCACGAAGCCGTCCGGGCCGTGCACGGTGAAGTCGTAACGGCCGTCGGTGGCGGCCGCGTCCCAGACGTAGGTGGCGTTGGCGCCGGGGGCGACGGTGTACGGGGTGCCCGCGAACGGGAGCAGGATGTTCGGGTAGACGGTGTACGGGAAGGCCACCGAACCGTCGTTGCTCATGGTGCAGGTGACCTTGCCGCTCCTGCGGTCCACCGCGACGTCGGCCCAGGGCTGGTAGGGCAGCGGGCGGTGCGGGCGCTCGCCGCGCTCCTGGACGGGCATCGCCTGGGCGCCGGTGGCGGGGAGGGCGACACCGGGCAGCTTGGTGCCCGCGTCGGCCTTGGCCATCAGGGCGTTGGTGTCCGGCAGCTTCGGGATCGAGGTGTCCGGGGCGGCGAAGTCGAAGCAGCTGGTGAGGTCGCCGCAGACGGCCCGGCGCCAGGCGGAGATGTTGGGCTCGGCCACGCCGGTCACCACCTCCATGAAGCGCAGCACCGACGTGTGGTCGAACACCTGGGAGTTGACCCAGCCGCCGCGCGACCAGGGGGACGCCACCCAGAGCGGGACGCGGTTGCCGAGGCCGATGGCGCGGCCCTGGGTGAACTCCTCGGGGGTGCCGGGCTCGGGGGTGGGTGGGACGACGTGGTCGAAGTAGCCGTCGTTCTCGTCGTACATGACCAGGAAGACGGTGTGCTGCCAGACCTCGGGGTTGGACATCAGCGACTGCAGCGCCTGGTTGACCCAGTGCGCGCCGTAGGCCGGGCCGGCCTCCGGGTGCTCGGAGAACAGGTACGGCGCGACCAGCCAGGAGATGGTCGGCAGGGTGCCGTCCTTGCAGTGGCGGTCGAAGTCGGTGGGGTCGAACTTGGTCATCGCGTTGACGTAACGCGGGTCGTCCTGCGGGAAGTTGTGGAACTGCTTGAAGTAGGAGAGCGCGTTGTCGTCGTAGTCGCCGGTGCGGTCGTCCTTGCTGGGGTTGTGGTAGACCCGCCAGCTGACGCCGGCCGTCTGGAGGCGCTCCGCGTAGGTGGTCCAGTCGGCGACGGGGTTGTCCGTGACCGGGGTGTTGTCGATCCAGGGGCCGGTGGTGCCGTCGCGGCCGGGGCCGGAGGTGCCGGTCCACAGGTAGAGCCGGTTGGGGTCGGTGGGGCCGGCCAGCGAGGTGAAGTAGGCGTCGCAGAGGGTGAAAGCGTCGGCCAGGGCGTACTGGAAGGGGATGTCCTCCCGGGTGAAGTAGCCCATGGTGCGCTCGCCCTTGGCGGCGATCCACTTGTTCATCGCGCCGTTGTTGATGGCCTGGTGGCCGGTCGCCCAGTCGTGGGCGAGGCCGCCGGCGTTCTGCGCGTTGTACTTCGAGGTGTCCATCCGGTACGGCAGCATCGCCCCGCCGTCGCTGCGGCGGGCATCGGGCTGCCGGAACACGTCGGTGCCGTCCGGGAACTGGAGCGCCTGCTTGTCGCCGAAGCCGCGGACACCGCTCAGGGTGCCGAAGTAGTGGTCGAAGCTGCGGTTCTCCTGCATCAGGACGACGACGTGCTTGACGTCCTTCACGGTGCCGGTCAGGGCGGTGGCGGGCGCGGCGGCCGGGGCGGGGGCCGCCGGAGCGGCGTCGGCCCGGGTGGCGGCCAGGCCGGTCAGGGCGGTGGCGCCGACGGCCGCGGAGGCGCCGACGAAGGTGCGGCGGGAGAGCTCGGACATCACGAACTGGCCTCTCAGAGCTGGAAGGTGGCGACGGCGGCGGCAGTGTCGGAGGGCCACTCGTTGGCGGCGGTGTTCGGCTCCGGCTGGGGCCAGTCGGCGACCAGGGTGTGCGCCTCGACCAGTTTCAGCGCTCCGGTGTACTGGACGACGTCGATCCGGTCCTGCGGCTCGGGGCGGTCGCCGCGGCGCTTGCGGGTGGGCGACCAGGTCGCGCCCGGGGCCTTGGCCGGGTCGCGGTTCTCCTCGCGGAAGGTGTCGGTCAGCCCGGCGGCCTCGAGTTCCTTGGTGACCGGCCAGGCGAGCGCGCCGACGCCCTGGTGGGCGGCGGCGGTGGCGGCCGTCCAGTCCAGGTGGGAGGGCGAGGACAGCGCGCCGGCCAGCACCACCGGGAGGCGCCGGGCGGCGTCCGCGCGCACGGCGGCGGCCAGCGCCTTGGCCTGCTTGAGCCGCAGCGAGGCGTTCTCGGCAGCCAGCACCTGGGCGGCCGTGGCACCGTCCTGCACGGCGTACGGGCCGTAGCCCGCCTCGTCGAGGTGTGCGGCCCAGAACCGGACGGCGCGGCCGCCGGGCAGCTGGACGGTGGCCGCGACGGCGGGCAACTCGGCGGTGGCCGCGGTCGGTTCGGTGAGCGGGTAGCGGCTGAGGATGCCGACGCTGCCCGGGCTCTGGAGGGAGTACCAGCCGAGGGCGTCGGCCAGGGTCTTCGCCCGCTCGCCGGCCGTCTCCTGGAGGGCGAGCACGTCCAGCCCCTGGGCGAGGACGACCCGCAGCTGCTTCTCCAGCGCGTCGGTGCAGCCGTTGCCGGCGTCGTGCAGGTTCCAGCTGGCGGCCTTGAGCCGCGGCGGGGCGGCCTGGTCCACGACGGGGACGAGCACGGTGACGGTGTCGGTGGCGCCGGTGCTGTCCTTGACGCCGACCACGACCAGCTCGGGGTTGCGGGCGGCGGCGGGCGCCGTGCCGGTGATCGTGCCGTCGGCGGCGACCGAGGCCCAGGCCGCGCCGCCGAGCTTGCGGTAGGCGGCCGAGCCGGGGGCGTTGCCCGCCGGGCGGGACCAGAGGCCGCCGAGCCGGATCCGCACGGCCGCGCCGGGGGCGACCGGGGTGGCGGTGAAGGAGTCGACGACGGCGTGCGGGCGGACCACCGGGGGCTTGGGGCGGAAGCCGAACGGGGCGGTCCGGGCCAGGATGCCGTAACCGTCCTTGGCCAGCAGGTAGGCGGTGTACGGGCCGCCGGTCAGCGCGGAGGTGTCGAGCTGGACGTCGCCGGAGGTGCCGGGGGTGTACTTCCAGAGCAGCGAGGAGCCGGTGCCGGGCTGGCGGCTGCCGTCGTAGATGCCGACCCAGTTCTTGGCGTCGGGGGCATCGGTGGTCCAGTGGAAGGTGAGCCGGTCGCCTTCGGCGGGGCTGCCGGATGAGGTCGGGGTCAGGGCGCTGCCTGCGGCCACGGTTGTCCTGTCCGCCGCCGACGGGCCCGGTCCGCCGGGGGACGGCGCCGGGGCCGCACGCGGCTGGTCACGGAGGCTGGGAGGGAGGATGCCCGCAGTTGGCTGTACAACTAGGGGCGGGCTCATTCATCCGAAGGTCAGCGACCGGGACGTGAACGGCGCGTGACGGGGCATCGGGCGGTTCGGGAACTCCGTGGCGCGACCCGCTCCGGACATGCGCGGAGGGGCGCGTCGGGGGTTCCCTCGCCCCCCGCCGGGGCGGGGGCCGGGGGCGCGCGATTATAAAACATAACCTGCCCACCAGAAAA
>NZ_JBHYGR010000101.1:22680-33919 GCF_042738155.1 Kitasatospora sp. NPDC059088
TATCTAGTGACCCGCGTCGATTCTTATTTATATACTGTGCCGCCGCGGCGGGACCGCGGGCGGCCCCCGGGGGGGGGGGCGCGGGGGGGCCGGGGGGGGGGGCCCCCGGGCCAGGGCCGGGGCTCGGGCTCGGGCTCGGGCGATCAGGCCAGGGCGAGGAAGAGCTTCTCCAGTTCGGCCTCGCTCATCGGCGCGCCGTCCTCGTCGGCGGCGGCCATGCACTGGCGCATCCCGCTCGCCACGATCTTGAACCCGGCCCGGTCCAGGGCGCGCGAGACGGCGGCGAGCTGGGTGACCACGTCCTTGCAGTCCCGCCCCGCCTCGATCATCGCGATCACCCCGGCCAACTGGCCCTGGGCCCGACGCAGTCGGTTCAGGACCGCGCCGACCGCCTCCTCGTCCACCTGCATGTCCGGGCCGCCTTTCACCTCGACTGTCGATGGACAAGTGTACCCGGTGGGGTATTCATTCCCGACCGGACGAAGATCGTCCCGCAGCGGGCGGCGGGATCAGCGCCGGGCCAGCCGCCGCTCGCCCGCGGCGCCCGTCGCGTACGGCAGCTCGTAGTACGCGAACACCTCGGGCTCGTCGGTGGCGGGCAGGATGTCGTCGGTGCCGATCGCCGGGGCGTCCTTGACCTTGCTCCGCGGGTGCGCCACCCGCAGGTAGGCCGGACCGGCCACCGCCCCCTCCAACGGGACGAAGGCCAGGCGGCGCTTGGCCATCACGCCGATCGTGACGGTGGCGAAGAACGGCTCGTCGGTGGACGTCTCGACGTAGACCGACTCCAGCGTGCCGATCCGCTTGCCGTTCTCGTCGACCACGTCCTGGCCCCGCCACTCGCGGATGTCTGCCATAGCGATTCCCATGGACCCGGACCTCCCGTGTCACGCGCTGCCACTGCCGTCGGCCCCTGCCGCCGGCCCCCGGAGTTCCCATCCTCCGCCGGGACCGCCGCCGGGGCACCACGAAAGGGACATACGGGGGCGAGCCGGCCAACCGCCACCAGGGCACTGACCTGGGCTTTAGGCTGTCCGCCGACGTTCGGGAACAGCCCGCCCGGGGAGCACCCCGGCCGGGACGGCCAGAGGGGCGGCAGGCATGGGGTACACGAGCATGTGGGAGTCCGGCGACCCCCGGATACCGGCCGACCTGCGGCCCGACACGCCCCACCCGGCCCGGATGTACGACTACTACCTGGGCGGCAAGGACAACTTTCCCGCCGACCGCGCCGCCGCCGAGAAGGCGCTCGCCGCCAACCCGGAGTTCCGCTCCACCGCCCGGGCCAACCGGGGCTTCCTGACCCGGGCGGTGCGCTGCGTCGCCGGGCTGGGCGTCGACCAGTTCCTCGACGTCGGCACCGGCATCCCCACCGCCGGCAACACCCACGAGATCGCCCGGGCCGTGGACCCGGCCGCCCGGGTCGTCTACGTCGACAACGACCCGATCGTGCTCAGCCACGCCCGCGCGCTGATGGCGGGCTCCGGGCCCGGACGCACCACCGTGCTGCGGGCCGACCTGCGGGAGCCGGCGGCGGTGCTGGAGGCCGTCCGGGCCGAGGGGCTGCTCGACTTCTCCCGGCCGGTCGGGCTGGTGCTCGCCGCCGTGCTGCACTTCCTGCGCGACGAGGACGAGCCGTACCGGGCGGTGGCCACGCTGCTCGCCGCCCTGCCGTCCGGCAGCCACCTGGTGCTCTCGCACGGCACGGCCGACTTCATCCCCGCCGCGGTGCGGGACCGGGTCACCGGCGTGTACGACAAGGCGACCGCGCCGCTGGTCGGGCGGAGCCGGGAGCAGGTGCGGGAGTTCTTCGACGGGCTGGAGCTGCTGGAGCCCGGGGTGGTCACCGTTCCGCTCTGGCGGCCGGAGGGGGAACCGGCCCCGGGCGCGGAGCGGGTGGGCATGTACGGCGCGGTGGCGCGCAAGACCTGACCCGACGTCACATGCGGTGCGGTGGAACGGGGTGGTGCTGGCCGGAGTGCCGATTGGGGGGTTTTTACCACCGCCCCGGCCCAGGGGCCCCGGCTACTGTCGTCGGGACGGCTCCGGAGCGGGGCGGTCGCACGGGGTCAGCACGCCACGCACGCGCATGACTTGGGGGGAACCACCATGGTCCACGACCGCCGCCACGTCCACCGACTCACCTACCGCTACGCCGGGGTCGCCCTGGCCGCCGGGCTCGCCACCGCGGCGCTCACCGCCTGCGATCCGGTCGGCACCTCGTTCAGCGACGACGCGACCGTGTCCGACAAGGTCACCGCGGTCAAGCTCGACAACTCCTCCGGGGACGTCACCGTCCACGGCAGGACCGGCACCGGGGGCGTCTCCGTCCACCGGAAGATCACGTACCACAGCGGCAAGCCCGGCACGAGCACCCGGGTCGACGGCGGGGTGCTGGTCCTCGGCGGCTGCGGGCACAACTGCTCGGTGGACTACACCGTCGAGCTGCCCGCCGGACTGCCGGTCAGCGGCGGCACCTCCGCCGGCGGGATCCACCTCTCCCAGATCGGCGAGGTCTCCGTCCACACCGACGCCGGGGACATCTCCGTCGACCAGGCCGCCGGCTCGGTCGACGTGCGCACCAACAACGGTGAGATCAAGGGAACTTCGCTCAAGGGCGACCGGATCCAGGCCAAGACCGACAACGGCGGGATCAACCTCACCCCCGGCAAGGCCCAGGACATCAAGGCCAGCACCTCCAACGGCGAGATCCACGTCACCGTCCCCGCCGGCTCCTACCACGTGAGCGCCGGGACGGACATCGGCGAGAAGCACATCGGCGTCCAGAACGACCCCAACGGCAAGTACAAGCTGGACCTGGGCACGGACATCGGCGACATCACCGTCAAGACCGGCTGACCGGCCCCGGGCCGGGGGCGCCGGCGCTCCGGGGGCGCGTGTCGGTCCGCGCGCACCCGGAGCGGGCGGGGCAGAGGGCCGGAGGGTCAGAGGGCGGTCTGGACCTCGGCGCGGTGGCGGATGTACTCGTCGGGGTGGGAGCGGGCGATGGTGACCGCCGCCTCCACCAGGGTGTGCAGGTCGGCCGGGTAGGCGCGCGGCACCAGGGGCAGGCCGGGCAGGATGCAGCGGCGGACGTCCAGGTCCTCGTTGCCGACGAACTCCCTCAGTGCGGCCCGGTTCCAGCTGTCGCGGACCGTGGCGCCCTCGTCGGCGGTCGCGTGCCGGCCACCGCGGACCGTCAGCGCCGTCCAGTACCAGGCCCGGGCGGCGCCCGCCCGCTCCGGGTTGGTGCCGGTCCGCAGGTAGTCGAGCAGGGCCAGTCGGACCCGGCGCTGGCCGAAGGCGATCAGGGCGGGCTCGACGAAGCGGCGGTTGAAGCTCGGGTTGGGGTCGTGGACCGCCGCCTCCAACAGCGGCTCGAAGTACTCCTCGGGCAGCTCGGACCGGCCGGTGAGCGCCTTGTGGACCTCCCATCGGGCCGCACCGGCGTAGTCCGCCCCCGTCGCGACCTCGGCCCCGAGCACGCGGAGCAGACGTGCGAGCCGCAGCTCGAACGCCTGCGACCCGCCCCCCGTGCGCTCGGGCAACGGCTGGAGAATCCGCACCTCGCCGGCCGTGTCCTTGGTTTCCACGAACATCCTCCTCATTCTGAGTCATCGGAAGACTACTCGCTGATACACCAGTTCGGAGTCGGTTTTCGGCCAGGACCGGATCTTGAACGGCTTCCGCGACGGAGGATTGACGTCGCGTCAGGCCGGGCGGCCGGGCGGGACCAGCCCGGACTGGTAGGCGATCGCGACGAGCTGGGCGCGGTCCCGGGCGTCCAGCTTGGACATCGCCCGGTGCACATGGGTCCGGACGGTGAACGGGCTGACGAACATCCGCTCGGCGATCTCCTCGTTGGTGAGCCCGGTGGCGGCCATCGACATCACCTCGCGCTCACGGGCGGTGAGCACGGCCAGCCGCTCGGCGGACGCGGCGGCGGCCGGGTCGGGCTGGGCGAGGAACTGCTCGATCACGGCGCGGGTGGCGGCGGGCGAGAGCAGGGCCTCGCCGGCCGCGACGGTGCGCACGGCGGCGAGCAGTTCCTTCGGGTCGGCGCCCTTGCCGAGGAAGCCCCCGGCGCCCGCGCGCAGCGCCTGGGCCACGTACTCGTCTATCTCGAAGGTGGTGAGGATGAGCACCCGGGTGCCGGAGAGCTCCTCGTCGGCGCAGATCTCGGCGGTGGCGCCGAGGCCGTCGGCGCCGGGCATCCGGATGTCCATCAGCACGAGGTCGGGCTTGGTGGCCCGGGCGAGTTCCACCGCCTCCCGGCCGTCGGCGGCCTCGCCGACCACCTCCATGTCCTCCTCGGCGTCGATCAGCATCCGGAAGGCGCCACGCAGCAGGGCCTGGTCGTCGGCGAGCAGCACGCGGATGGTCATGCGCGGTCCTTGTCCTTCCGGATGGCGTGATCGGGTCGGGTCGGGTCGGCGGGGGCGGCCCGGTCGGGGGAGCCGACGGGGCCGGTGGGGCGGTCGGAGTCCGTGGGGTGGCCGGAGCCGGTGGGGCGGACGGGCCGGACGGTGCAGTCGCGCCAGAAGGCATGGGCGGGCCGGTCCCTGGCGGCGGGCCCGGCCGGGTGGCCCGGTCCGGGCGTGCTCACGGCCCGGGCGGTGTCCAACGCCGGGGGCGCGACGTCCTCCCGGGCACCGGTGCGCAGCGGGAGTTCGGCGGTGACCAGGTAGCCGCCGTCCGACTGCCGGTCGGCGGTGAGGCGGCCGCCCACGGCACCGGCCCGTTCGCGCATGCCGATCAGGCCGAAGCCGCTCTCGCCCGGGGCGGGCGGCGGCAGCAGGGCGGTGCGGGGGCGCCCGGGTCTGGTCGGGCGGCTGTTGGCGACGCTGACGGCGACCCGGCTGCCGCTGTAGGAGAGGGTGACCTCGGCGTCGGCGCCGTGGGCGTGCTTGGCGACGTTGGTCAGCGACTCCTGGACGATCCGGAAGGCGGTGAGGTCGACGCCGGGCGACAGCGGCCGGGCCTCCCCCTCGACGGCGAGCCGCACCGGCAGGCCGGCCCGTTCGAAGGCGTTGATCAGCTCGGGCAGCCGGTCGAGGCCGGGGGCGGGTTCGAGCGGGGCGGGTTCCTCCGCGCGGCGCAGCAGGCCGACGGTGGCGCGCAGCTCCTGGAGGGCGGAGCCGGTGGCGTCGGTGATGTGGCTGAGCACCTCGCGGGCCTGCACCGGGTGGCTGTCCATGAGGTGGACGGCGATGCCGGCCTGGGCGTTGGCGAGGGCGATGTGGTGGGCGACGACGTCGTGGAGGTCGCGGGCGATCCGGATCCGCTCGTCGGCGACCCGGCGGCGGGCCTCCTCCTCGCGGGTGCGTTCGGCGCGCTCGGCGCGTTCCTCGATGGCGGCGAGGTGGGCGCGGCGGTTGCGGATGGAATCGCCGAGGGCGCCGGGCAGCAGGGCCCAGGCGAGGACGCCGAGCCGCTCGCCGAGCGGGCCGCCGGGGCCGAGGAACAGCGATATCCCACTGAGCAGGACGGCGGTGACGATGGAGGCGCGCAGCGCGGTGGCGCGGTCGGTGCGGGTGGCGAGGGAGTAGAGCGCGAGCAGCAGCGGGGTCGCCAGCGTCGGGGTGAGCCGCGGGCTGACCACGGCGAGCAGCATCGTGCAGAGCAGCGTGACGGCGACCACGGCGCGCGGGTGGCGGCGGTGGAAGAACACGACCACCGCGGCGATCAGGGCGAGCAGGCCGGTGGGCAGGTCGACCGGGGCGAAGCGCCCGCTGTTCTGGTCGATCGTGGCGCCGAGGGCGGTGATCCCGATCAGGGCCGTGCCGCCGGCGATGTCGAACGCCCGGGGGTGCTCACGGCGCAGGCGCTGCCAGGTGTCGCTCATCGTCCTGTTCTCCGGGTCGGGGTGCCCTGGCGGCACCCTCGCCGGGTTCTGCCAGTCGGTGTCGCGCCGCGCCCCGGTGCGGGGTGCGGAACGCCGAGTCGGGGCCTGCGCGCGGACGGCGGCCCCGACAGCAACGGTAACGGGTGGGGCTCGAACCGTTGTCCGAGCCGGGTGGCGCCGGGCCCGGCCCGAGGGGTGCTCGGGCCGGGCCCGGTGTCACCGGGTGCGCCGGGCCCAGGCCCGGACAGGACCTAGACGGTGACCGGCTCCTTGGCCGGTGCCGGTTCGGGGGCGGCGGTGTGCAGCTTGCTGCCCTCGACGTCGACGTCGGGTATCAGGCGGTCGAGCCAGCTCGGCAGCCACCAGGCGCGGCGGCCGAGCAGGGCGAGGACGGCCGGGACGATCGTCATCCGGACCACGAAGGCGTCGAAGGCGACGGCCGCGGCGAGGCCCAGGCCCATCATCTTGATCATCGGTTCGCTCATCCCGATGAAGCCCGCGAAGACGGCGATCATGATGAAGGCGGCCGCGGTGACCACCCGGGCGTTGTGCCGGAATCCGGTGACGATGGCCTCGCCCGGCTCCTCGCCGTGGACGAAGGCCTCACGGATCCGGGTGACCAGGAACACCTCGTAGTCCATGGCGAGGCCGAAGACCACGCCGATCATGAAGATCGGCATCATGCTCATCACCGGACCGGTCTGCTCCACGCCGATCAGGTCGGCCAGCCAGCCCCACTGGAAGACCGCGACGACCGCGCCGAGCGCGGCGGCCACCGAGAGCAGGAAGCCGAGCGCCGCCTTGAGCGGGACGAGGACGGAGCGGAAGACCACCAGCAGCAGCAGGACGGCCAGGCCGACGACCACGGCGAGGTAGGGCAGCATCGCGTCGCTGAGCTTCTGCGAGACGTCGATGTTCATCGCCGTCGTACCGCTGACCAGCACCGTCGCCCCGGTGGAGGCCTTGAGGCCGGCCGCCTGGCCGCGGATGGTGTGGACCAGGTCCTTGGTCGCGCTCTCGGCCGGGCCGGTGGCCGGAATGGCGTTGAGCAGGGCGGTGTCCCCCGCCTTGTTGAACATCGGCGGCGTGACCGTGACCACGCCCGGCACGGCCGAGACGCTCTTGGCGACCTCGCCGGCGGCGGCCTTCGGGTCCGCGGTGCCCTTGACGTCCACCAGGACGGTCAGCGGCCCGTTGAAGCCGGGGCCGAAGCCCTCGGACAGCAGGTCGTAGGCACGGCGCTGGGTGGTGGAGGTGGGCTTGGCCTCGTCCCCGGGCAGGCCGAGGCGCAGGTCGAGCGCGGGAGCGGCGAGCACGCCGAGGCCGACCACGCCGAGCAGCAGCACCGCGAGCGGGCGGCGCACGATGAACCGGGCCCAGCGGGAGCCGCCGTTCTCCTTGGCGCCGACCGGCCGCGCCGCGCCGTCGCCGTCGGCCTGGGCCTTGCGGGTCTTGCGGGGCAGCGCCCGGCGGCCGATGAAGCCCAGCAGCGCGGGCACCAGGGTGAGCGCGACCAGCACGGCGATGACGACCGTCCCGGCGGCGGCCATGCCCATCTTGGCGAGCATCGGGATGCCGACCACGGAGAGCCCGGCGAGGGCGATCACCACGGTCAGGCCGGCGAAGACCACCGCGGAGCCGGCGGTGCCGATGGCCCGGCCGGCCGCCTCCTGCTGGGTGCGGCCCTCGGCGAGCTCGGCCCGGTAGCGGGACACGATGAACAGGGCGTAGTCGATGCCGACCGCGAGGCCGAGCATCATGGCGAGCGTGCCGGTGGTCGAGGAGAGGCCGAGCACGCTGCCGAACGCGGTGATCAGCGACATGCCGAGGCCGACGCCGATCACGGCGGTGAGCAGCGGCAGGCCGGCGGCGACCAGCGAACCGAAGGTGATCACCAGGACGACGGCGGACAGCGCCATGCCGATCGCCTCGCTGCTGCCGCCCGCGTCGGGCTTGGCCATCAGCGCGTTGCCGCCGATCTCGACCTTGAGCCCGGCGTCCCGGCCGTGCTGGGCGGCCTGCTGGAGGGCGTCGGTGGCGCCCTTCGACACCTCACCCGCCTTGGCGGAGTAGCTGACCGTCGCGTAGGCCGTCGAGCCGTCCTTGGAGACCGCGCCCGGCATCTTGAACGGGTCCACCGCGGCCGTGACCTGCTCGCCGTGGGCGAGCTCGGCGACCGTCTTCTCGACGGCCTGCTGGTTCGGCCCGGCGGTGATCTTCTGCCCGGAGGGCGCGACGAACACCAGGCGGGCCGAGGCGCCGTCGGCGTGGCCGCCGGGGAAGCGCTCGTTCATCAGGTCGAAGGCCTTCTGCGCCTCCGTGCCGGGCATCGAGAATCCGTCGTCGGGTGCGGCGGGCGCCTTCGCCGCCAGGACTCCGGCGAGCGCCAGCACGGCGACCCAGAGCAGGGTCACCAGCCGGCGCCGGGCGAAGGCCCATCGGCCAAGGCGGTACAGGATCGTTGCCACGGGGGAACGGGCTCCTTCGGATTCGGAAGCAGGTGCGCGGAGGGGACGGGTGCGGGAACGGGCCCCCGGAGGCGGTCCGCTCGCAGCATGACCAATCCTTGATCGCCGACCCCTGCTCCGTCGTCGTCCCTGCGCAGGCCGTTTGCGTACTGCGGACGCAGTAGGGCCCTCCCCCGTACGGAGGAGCGCACGCCCCGCACCGGGAGCAGCCGGGAGCAGCCCGTTGGCCTGCGGCGGGAGCAGTCCCGGGTCACCCGGCCGGCCGGTGACGACGGGCCGCGACCGCCCCGGCCCAGTAGCGTGATGGGCCACTGGCCCGACCGTTTTGCCCTGGTCCGGGCCGACCCGTCCCGATCGGTGCTGACCCCAGCCCGCCGCCGGAGGTGCCTCATGGGCGTGCCAGCCGCCCGCATCGTGTTCGACGAGAACGACCGCGCTGCCGTCGCCGACGCCGTGACCGAGATGCTCACCACCGGTGCCCTCACCCTCGGCCCGTGGACCGAGCGGTTCGAGCAGGCCTTCGCCGCCGAGCACGGCGCCTCGCACGCCGTCGCGGTGAGCAGCGGCACGGCGGCCCTGGAGATCGTCCTGCGCGGTGTCGACGTGCGCGGCCGCGACGTGGTCGTCCCCGCCGTCACCTTCTACGCCACGGCCGGCGCCGTGGTGCACGCGGGCGGCCGCCCGGTGTTCGCGGACGTCGACCCGGCCACCCTGGCGCTCTCCCCGGAGACCCTGGCCGCCGCCCTCACCCCGGATACCGCAGCCGTCGTACTCGTCCACATCGGCGGGCTCGTCACGCCGGACGTGGACGCCCTGCGCGAGCTCTGCGACCAGCGCGGCATCCCGCTGGTCGAGGACGCCGCGCACGCCCACGGCAGCAGCCTGGGCGGCCGGGCCGCCGGGACCTTCGGCCTGGCCGGGGCCTTCTCCTTCTACCCGACCAAGGTCACCACCAGCGGCGAGGGCGGCATGATCCTCACCGAGTCGCCCGAGCTGCGCGACGAGGCCCGGATCCACCGCGAC
This sequence comes from Kitasatospora sp. NPDC059088, assembly GCF_042738155.1. NCBI lineage: Bacteria > Bacillati > Actinomycetota > Actinomycetes > Kitasatosporales > Streptomycetaceae > Kitasatospora > Kitasatospora sp. NPDC059088. Next base: position 32,017 of record NZ_JBHYGR010000101.1, read on the forward strand.
CAGGGCAAGGGCTCCTTCGGCACCAACCACCACGTCCGGCTCGGGTACTCCTGGCGGATGAGCGAGCTGCACGCCGCCGTCGGCGCCGTGCACCTGCGCCGGCTCAAGGAGTTCATCGAGACCCGCCGGGCCGTCGCCCGCCGCTACGACTCGGCACTGGTCGGCGTCGACGGCCTGCGGCCGGTGCTCGAACCGCCCGGCAGCCGCGGCAACTACTACAAGTACGTGGCGCTGCTGGCGCCCGGCGTCGACCGCGCCGCCTTCAAGAAGGCGGTGGCCGAGGAGTACGGGGTGCGGATGTCCGGCGAGGTCTACGACCTGCCGCTGCACCTCCAGCCCGTCCTCGCCCCCTACCGGGGCGGTCCGCTGCCGGTGGCCGAGGACGTCTGCGCCCGGCAGGTCTGCCTGCCGGTGCACTCCGACATGACCGAGGACGAGACGGAGCTGGTCGTCGAGGCCGTCTCCACCGTGCACCGGCGGATGGCCGGCTAGCCGGCCTGCCGCGTAGCCGGACAGCCGGACAGACCGGACAGACCGGACAGCCGGACAGCCGGACAGCCGGACCGAAAGGAGCAAGACCGTGCGGATAGCCGTCACCGGGGGCTGCGGGTTCATCGGCTCACACGTCGTGGACCACCTGATCGCGGCCGGCCACGAGGTGCTCGCCGTGGACACCACCGACCAGTACCTCAACCCCGACGCCGAACACGCCCGCCTCGACATCCTCGACCTGCCCGCGCTGACCTCGGCGCTGGCCGGCAGCGAGGTGGTCTACCACCTGGCCGCGATGGCCGACGTCGAGCAGGTGTCCGCCGACCCCGTCCGGGCGGTGCGGACCAACATCGACGGCACCGAGGCCGTCCTGGAGGCCGCCCGGCGCAGCGGACTGAGCCGCACCGTCCTGGCGAGCACCGTCTGGGTCTACGGAGCAGCCCTCACCGACGACCAACTCGACGGCGGGGAACAGGAGTTGGACGAGCACGTACCGATCGAGCTGGAACACAGCGGGCACCTGTACGTGGCCACCAAACTCGCCGCCGAGATGCTGGTGCACAGCTACCGCGAGCTCTACGGGCAGCACTTCACCATCCTGCGCTACGGCATCCCGTACGGTCCGCGGATGCGCGACGAACTGGTCGTCGCCCGGTTCGTCCAGGCCGCGCTGGAGGGACGGCCGATCACCATCGCCGGGGACGGCCGGCAGAGCCGCAACTTCGTCTACGTCGAGGACCTCGCCGACGCCCACGTCCGCGCCCTCTCCCCCGCCGCCGAGGACCAGACCTTCGCCCTGGAGGGCTCCACGGCCGTCTCGGTGCGCGACATCGCCGACACCGTCGACCGGCTGCTCGGGCCGGTCACCATCGAGCACATCGACGGGCGCAAGGCCGACTACACCGGGCGGCGGATCTCCTCCGCCCAGGCGAAACGGCTGCTCGGCTGGTCGCCGAGGACCCAGTTCGCCGACGGCGTGCACCGCTACGCCGACTGGTACCGGGCCGGCGCCGCCGCCCCCGCCGCCGGCTGACCCGGAACGCCCGATGCCGCACGCCCTGCTGGTCTCCGGCTCGCTCGGCCAGGGCCACGACGTGATGGCCCAGGCCTGCGCCGACACCCTGCGCGAGCGCGGCTGGAGCACCGCCACCGTGGACGCGATGGCGCTGCTCGGGCAGCGGTCGGGCGCCGCCGGGGAAGCCGTCTTCCGGCGGCTGCTCGACCTGCCCGGGGTCTACGACGCGTTCCACTTCTCGGCGCTGCGCCCGGGCGCCCGGGGCGCCCCGCTCGCCCCCGCCGGCGCGCGCCCCCGACGCGATCCCCGGCGCGGGGCGCGCGGGGCGGGGGAGGGGGCGCCGCAGGGGGGGTGGGGGGTGGGGCCCCGCGGGTGCGGCGGGGGGGGAGCGGGGGA
>NZ_JBHYGR010000101.1:33928-35314 GCF_042738155.1 Kitasatospora sp. NPDC059088
GGGCCCCCCGCGGGGGGGGGCCCCCCGGCGGGCGCGGGCGGGCCCCCCGGGGCGCGGCCCCGGGGCGCCCGCCCCGCCGGGGTCGCGGCCGCGGCCGCGCGCAGCCGACTCGTCCCGGCGCTCGGCGCGCTCGTCGAGGCGCAGCGGCCGCAGCTGGTGGTCTCGGTGTTCGCCACCGCCAGCTCGGCGGTCAACCGGCTGCCGGGGCGGGAGTTCCGGCACTTCGTGTTCTGCACCGACGTCACCCCGCACCGGCTCTGGGTGCAGGAGGGCACCGACCTGTTCCTGGTCACCTCCGAGGTCGCCGCCTGCGCCGTGCGCCGCTACCGGCCCGACGCCGACGTCGCCGTGCTGCCCGCGCCGCTGCGGCAGCCGTTCTACCGGCCGCCCGGCCGGGCCGAGGCCCGGGCCGACCTGGGTGTGCCGGCGGACGCCGGGTGCGTGCTGCTGATGTCCGGCTCCTGGGGGCTCGGGCCGATCGCCCGCACCGCCGCCTCGCTGGCCGCCGCCGGGCCGCACGTGCTCGCCGTGGCCGGGCGCAACCGGGAGCTCGAACTGCGGCTGCGGGCGGCCGCCCGCCGGGAGCCGCGGCTGCACGCCTTCGGCTACACCGACCGGATCCCGGCCCTGATGGCCGCCGCCGACCTGGTCGTCACCAGCTCCGGCGACACCTGCAGCGAGGCCAGGGCCCTCGGGCGCCGGCTGCTGCTGCTCGACGTCGTCCAGGGCCACGGGCGGGACAACCTCCAGCACGAACTGGAGCTCGGCCACGCCGACGTGGCCACCGCGCGCCCGGCCGAGGTGGTCCGCAACGCGCTGGCCGCGCTGGGCCGGCCCGAGCCCGACCCCTCGCCCGGCGCCACCCCGGACGCCTGGAGCAAGGGCTTCGGCGCGGCCCTGGAACGGGTGGGGCTGGGGTGAGCGGCCCTCAGCCGCCGTGGGCCTCGGGGTTCACCGTGCAGAAGAAGACCCGGCTGCGCTCCCGGTCGAAGAAGAACGACCCGGTGTACCGGCCGTGGGTGACCAAGCGGTCGTAGTCCTCGCTGTGCAGCCAGGTCGCCTGCCGGCCGTCGCCCAACTCCCTTTCCAGCACGTCCGGGAGGCCCGGGCAGCCGAGCGGCCCCGGCTGCCAGCTGCCGCCCCCGCTCCCGCTCCCGGTGATCGCGGCGAGCGTGGCGGGCTCGATCCCCGCGAAGCCGTCCACGCGCACATCGGTCGGGCCCGGTACCGCCGCCCGGGCGTCACCGGGCCCGCCGCCCAGCACCGCGCCGACCCACGTCGCCCCGGACAGCGGGCCTAGGGCCTGTCCGGCGGATCTTGGCAGATCAGCGCGCGGCGTTGGGCGCCCGGCTGGGCGTGCGCCCGAGTCGGCCTCGTACTGGACGT
>NZ_JBHYGR010000102.1:0-6327 GCF_042738155.1 Kitasatospora sp. NPDC059088
CCGACCCCCGGCCCTACGTCTGGACCAAAACCGCTGACCAGATCCTCGAATCCCTCGCTGGATACATCCGACGGATCAAGGACTCAGGACACTAGATCCCGCGGCTCCGGATCGGATCAACCCGCAGAGGTAACCGTCCTGTTGTCGCTCGTAGCCCCCGTGGGGTACCGGAGTCATACGCCAGTACTACGGTCGCCCGGTCCCCCGGCCGGTCACGCCTCGACGGGCACCCCGAACCGGATCGAGTAGCGCTGCTCCAGCTCGGCGACCCGCCCGGGCAGCGCGTCGCGCACCCGGGCCAGCTCGGCCCCGTGCTCCCGGACGAAGGTGTCCCGCAGTGCGGCGCGCAGCGGCTCGCGGGCCGCCTCGACCGGCCGCATGCAGAGGGCGTAGGCCGCGCCGAGGCGGCGGTCCTCGGCGCGGGCGGCCTCCTCGGTCGGGGCGCTCTGGAGGGCGCGGTCCACCTGGTCGAAGAAGTGCTGCTCGCCGTCGGCCCGGACGCCCTGCCCGGACAGGCAGTCCGGCAGCTCCCGTCGGGCGGCGAGCACCGCTTCGTCCCGTTCCAGGACGGCGAGGCCGGTGAGCCAGGCGGACTGCAAGGGCCCGTAGCCGGAGCGCAGGTGGTCGGAGGCGGTCGCGCCCTCCCGGTCGCAGCGCTGCTGGGCGGCCGGGTCGGCGGACGCCGTGGGCACCGCTGCCGGGGTGGGGGCGGTCGGGACGGTGCTCGGGCTGAACCCGTGGCGGGCGATGTGGGCCAGGTCGGGGATCTCGAACTGACGGATGAACATCGGGGGCGGGGCGTCGGGCACCTGGACGCGGGCGGTGGCCAGGCAGTCGCGCATCGCCCGGTCCCGGACCAGGGCGGTGAAGCCGTCGAGCCCCTGGGTGAGCCGGGTGTCCACGCCGGTGGCCGGCAGCAGCATCGGGGTGAGGTCCGTCGGCAACCGGTAGTCCACGGCGGCCCGTTCGGCGGAGGGCGGCGCGATGGCGGCCGTGGCTCCCGGGCCGGCGGCCGAGCATCCGGTCGTCAGGGCCAGGGCGGCGCAGAGCAGTCCGGCCGCCGGGTGCGGGGCGGTGGTGCGGCGCGGACGCCGGTGGACGCGGGGCATGGGCGGAGGACTCCGGCGGGGCAGGGGGGAGGACGGGACCGGTGATGGGCGCGAAAGCACCGTGGCCCCCGCCCGCTTTCCGGGCGGGGGCCACGGGGGGCGTCAGTGCACGACGACGAGCTGGTCACCCGGGTTGCGGCTGATCACGGTGAACTGGGTGCCGGGGCTCAGGTCGGTGATCAGGGTGTTGGCGGGGTCGTTGATGTCGTGGGTCCCGTTGTCCAACTGGACGTAGCCGCGCGAGGCGCCGATCCAGCCACTGCCGGAGGACTTCCGGTAGTAGCCGGCGTAGCCGGAGTACTTGCCCCACGGGTTGTTCGACCAGGAGACGTTGACGTCGTGGCACGGGGAGTTGGACTTGGTGAGGACCGTGACGTTGTTCAACGTGGTGCCCTGGCTGGTGATGCTGTTGGGCACGCAGCCGGCGGCCGAGGCGGCGGGCGCCAGCACGACCACCGAGGTGGCGGCGGTGCCGGCCACGGCGAGGGCGGCAAGGAACTTCTTCATGAAATGACTCCCCAGAGGAACGACACGGGCGGCGGAAATCCCGGCAGGGGCCGCCCAAAGCGCCGCAAGGTTATCCCGGGAAATCACCCGGACCTGCACGATCATCTGCTTTACGGCGTCTTTGCCTCATCTTGTGATCGTATTGAAATAGTTTCGGAAGTGTATTCAGCCCGCCACGCTCGCCGAGGACCGGTCGTACGCGGCGAGCAGTACGGTGGTCACGGCATCGCCGCAGTCGACGAGACGGCGGCGCAGCGCCTTCGCCCGCCGGGGGTGCCCCGTCGATTCGTAGTCGACCAGCAGCACGAGCATCGCGTCCGGGTCATCCCGGTCGACTGCCCGCCGCAGGAGCGCGCGGCGCTCCTCGGCCTCGGACTCGTCGGAGACCGTGAAGAAGCCGACGGCGGCCAGCGGTTCGCCCGCCAACGCGGCGGCCCGGAACACGTCCTTGGCCTCCTCGGTCTCGCCGAGCTCCTTGAGCGCCGTCCCGAGGAACGGGATACCGTCCTCGGGCCGCATCGGGCCGGACTGCTCGGGGTCCAGGGCCACCGCCTGCCGCAGGTGCGGTACGGCCTCCTGCCAGCGCTTCCGGCGCACCAGGTGCCGTCCCAGGTAGGCGTGGGCAACGGTCAGGCCGGCCGCCAGGGCCTGCCGGTAGGCGTGTTCGGCCCGGTCGGGGCGCTCGCCGACGTCGTGGAGGTTGCCGAGGTTGATCCAGGCGCGGGCGTCGCCGAGTTCGATCAGCTGCTCGTAGAGCCGTTCGGCCTCGTCGGTGCGGTGCAGGCGCTTGAGGAGGTTGGCGAGGTCCAGCTGCGCCTCGCGATCGCCGTGCTCGACGGCCCGGCGGAGTACCTGCTCCGCCTCCCGGGTCCGCCCGGTCTCGGCGAGGAGCTGCCCCAGGTTCGTCAGGGCGTCCAGGTCGCCGGCGGCGACGGCCTGTCGGTAGGCACGGACGGCCGACTCGCTCTTCCCCCGGTCGGCTAGCAGGACGCCCAGGTTGAACCAGGCGTTCCGGGCACCGGCCCGGGCCGCCCGGCGGTAGGCGTCTTCGGCCTCGTCCGGGCGGCCGCGCTCGGCCAGCAGTTGGGCGAGGTCGGCGAGGCCGTCCGCGTCCCCGGCTGCGTAGGCGGCGCGGCATGCCGCCTCGGCCTCGTCGTAGCGGCCCAGTTCGCGCAGGACCAGCCCGGTGATCCGGTGCGCGAGTGGGTCGGCGGGGTCGGCGTGCTCGCGCAGGAGGGTCAGGGCCTCCTCGCAACGGCCCAGTCGCAGCCAGGTGAGGGCCTCCCGCCGCAGCGCCGCTCCGACGCCCACCTCCCGCAGGGAGCGCCACAGCCAGGGCGCTACGGACGGGTGTTCGCGTTCCGCGGTGATCGCGACCTCCCACGCGGTCTCGACGTCCCGGGCGTTGGCGAGGGCGTCTTCGAGGGCCTCGAACCAGAGCAGCGGGTGGACGGGGCCGGGAGAGTGCGGCGGTGAGTCGCCGAGGAGGGCGGCGAACGGCCGCCGCGCGCCGTCCGACGCGGGCTGGAGCAGGCCGGTCATCCCGATCCGGCTGGTCTCGGCCCAGGCGAAGGCCTCGTGCAGGGGCTCGGGTTGCAGGAGCTCGCCGCCGGCGTCGACGAGGTAGTAGCGGTGCGCCCGTTCGAGCAGGTCCGGGGAGAACGGGCCGCGCAGTCCGGTGCGGGCCAGGTCGACGGCGCCGCGGACCAGTGCGGCCCCCCGGGGGTTCCCGCCGATCCGCCAGGCCGCCTGCCAGGTCCTCCACAGGGCGGGACCGGCCGCGAGGTACTCGCTGACCCCCAGGTGGGTGCACTGCTCCACGGCCAGTCGGATGCGCGGGTCCTCGACGGTCCTCGCCCGCTGCAACTCGGCTCGGCTCCAAGCCCGTTCGAGGAACACGGTCAAGGCCTGGTCCAGCACCGCAGGGGAGATCACGGCCGCGGGCCGGTCGTCCGCCGGGAGCCGGGGCGGGGGTGCGGTCGGCCGGGGGAAGTGCCGGGTGTGCACGGTGGCGAGGACCGGGACCCGGCTCCGCCGGAGCTCGGCGACGTCGAGGCCCTGCAACCGGTCGTCGGGTCCGAGGTCGTCCAGCCAGAGCAGGCACGGCCTGGGGCAGTGCAGCACGGCCGCGACCGCTGCCCGCAGCCCGCCCACGGGTACCCGGCACACCAGGTGGTCGGGGAGCACCCGGCGGGCCGCCTCGAAGAGGAGTCGCGACTTCCCGCAGGCGGTGTCGCCGGCGACCAGCACCAGCCCGCCCTGCACACCGGCCCGCGCCAAGGACTCGGCGAGCTGGGCGTCGTGGTCGCGCGGCACGTACGCGGGAACGGTGGCACCGTCGTACGGCCAACTCGGCCGCACCCCCGCGCCCGGTGCGTCCAGCTCCGCCACCGTGGGCCACGACCGCCAGAGCGGCACCGCCCAGGGGGCCGGCGCCAGCGCGGCTGCCTCGTCCGACTCCGGCCCGGGGCCCTGCGGCCGGTGGTGCTGCTGCCAGCTCTCGAGTTCCGCCACCGTGTAGTCGTCGGCCTCCGTCCCGTCGATCACCTTGTGGTGCGCCGGGCAGAGCAGGAGCAGGTTCTCCACGCCGTCCAGTTGCTCGTGGCTCCAGGAGGGATCGTGCCGCTTCCCGCCGGGTCGTCGCGCGCGGATGTGCGCGATCTCGGCTTCGGGCACCGGCTTCCCGTTCACCGTCCGGGTCAGCGGGTGCCCGCAGTCCGGCTTCTGACAGCGCGCCCCGGTGAGCGCCAGGTGCAGCCCCAGGTAGGACTTCTGACTCCGACTCGCCACCCGCTCGTCCCCCCGTCCGCGGCCGGGCACCGAGGCTACCGGCCGCGGAACCCGGCCGCTTCGCGTGAGCGAAACGTTGGCGGGTCGGTGCGAGAAGCGGTCGGTATCGGTTCGGGGGATGTGCGTACGGCGGCGGATGAGGGTCGGGAATGGCCATTACGCCTCCGCGCCGCTCCGTTGGCCGCTCAATTCGACTGCGGCAAGCGGTGCCACCGGGCCGCTAGGCTGTTCGAATGCCTCCTGCACCGTCCCCGCTGCTGACCCTCGAAGCCGCCCGGGAGCTCCAGCGGTGCCTCCGTGCCGAGATCGGGCCGGGCCTCGGGGAGGGGGAACTCGATGACGTCGAGGCCCGGTTCGGCTTCCGGTTCGCCGCCGACCACCGGACCTTCCTGGCCGCCGGCCTCCCGTACGGCGAGCATGGGCGGGCTCCCGAGCTCTTCGACCGGGTGCTCGGCGAACTGGGCCTCGCCGCCGGCCTGCCCGGCGAGGACACCGGCCCCCGGTGGGAGGCGGCGCGTTGGGAGCTGGTGCACTGGTGGCTCCGGCTGATCGTGAACGGCAGCACGGCACCCGCGACCGGCACCGAGGTGATCGCCCACGGTGGCTGGGGCGCGCTCGGCCGGCCCCGCGCGCTGTGGCCCCTGGTGACCCTGGACACCGGGTGCGACGGCCCGGCGGGCGAGCGGATCCGCACGTTCGGCGAGCTCGGCGCCGCGATCGTGGCGGAGGCCGAACGGCTGCTGGCCGGCCCCTGGCCGCCGCACGGACCGCGCTGACGGCCCCCCAGCGGAAGTGTCCGGTCAACGTCGGGTGAACGTCGTGGTCGGTCCGTACGGGCCGCGGTGAGGATGGACCCCGCGCCGGCGACGGCGATTCCTACCGACTGGGGGGCAACGAATGAGGTACCGGTACACGGCCGTGCTCGGTGTGGCGGCCACACTCGTCACGGTGGTCGGCGCGTCGGGAACGGCGAACGCCTACTACAACCAGGACAACCTGGTCATCGGCAGCGTCAAGTTCATCGATCACCACCTCGGGAGCGTGTACGGCAGCTACGAGCTGAGCTCGACCACCTACAGCACCGGCGCGGCCAACCTCCGCTGGAAGGTCGCGTCCGCCGCGCCCGACACGGGTTACCCGAACGTCCAGCTCCGCAACGACAGCAGCGGGCGCTGCATGCGGGCGATGAGCTCCGGCACGGTCCAGATGAAGTCCTGCGACGACAAGGACCCGTACCAGATCTGGGCGATGACCAACGGCGCGTACGGCACCCAGTTCTTCAACTTCGCCGTGCGTTCCTGCCTGGACAACGGCAACAACAGCCCCTACCTGTTCCACGAGGAGGGCTGCAACAGCAACAACCCGTACCAGAGCTGGTACCTGACGCGGTAGCGCGCGGGCCGGAACCGGAAAGCAACCAGAGCAACCACCGACAACACCAGGAGACACCGATGATCACGAAGCGCACCGCCGTCCGCCTCGGCGCCGTCGCCACCGTCGCCGCGGTCGGCTTGGGCCTCAGCACCGGGATCGCGTCGGCCGACACCACCTACCCGGCCAACGTCCCCGGTTGTGCCGGGGGCATGGTGGTCTCGTTCTACAGCGGGCACGACCACGTACAGGGCTACGCGATCTCCACCGGGGGCAACGCGTGCAGCGTGGTGCTCTCGCAGTCCAACGGCGGGAGCTCCAGCAACTGGACCAACATCCCTCACGACACGGCCTGGACCGACACCCTGCTGGACGCCGGGATCACCTCGCACGTCGTGGTGTGCAACGGCGACACCGGCCGATGTGCCACCAGCGCCTCGTACTGACCGGTGCCGTTTCCGACCGCCCCGCGCCCCCGGGGCGGGGGGGGGGCGCCCGGGCCACCCGGGTTGAGGGCGAGCCGCGCGGAGGGGTGAGCGAGCCTGGGCGC
>NZ_JBHYGR010000102.1:6337-11256 GCF_042738155.1 Kitasatospora sp. NPDC059088
AACACAAACACAACAGCTGTGAAATTTTTATTTTTTTATGGTTTAAGGTGTATTATTTTATATTTTTTCGGGGCGGGCGCGGCGCCCGCGGGGGCCCGGCGGGGGGGGCGCGGGGGCATGGGCCGCGTCTCACCTCGTGATGTCGCCGTCCGGCAGGTCCTGGACGGTGACCTTCCCGCGCGGCTGGCCCAGCAGGCGGGCCACCGCGTCGCCGATCCCGTGTGCGTCGCCGGTCGGCCCGGGCGGGGCCGTGTCGGTGTACCGCTCGACGGCCTTCCGGAAGTACGAGGGGTTCCAGGCCCCGACGGCCCCGCTGACGTCGACGGACTGCACCGGCCGGTGGCCGACGGCCCGCCTGATGGCGGGGAGGATCTCGTCCGAGCTGTACTTCCCCGGGACCTGGAACAGGCTTGCATGGCCACCGACCTTGCCGCCGTCCCGCAGCAGGACGGTGACGACCAGGCAGCTGGTCACCGACGGGTAGGTGATCGTCCCCCGCGGACCCACCTCGCCGACCTCGCCCTCCGTGATCCGGACGGAGGTCGCGGAGGGCGAGGAGGTCGCGGCGGCGGACGCCGCAGGTTGCCCGGGCGACGGCGCACCGGCCTGCGCGGCGTCGGCCCCGCCGGCCGTGCAGACCGCCAGCACCATCGCCGCTCCGACGGCCAGCCCCGCCCTTGCCACGCCCCGCCCGGACCTCACCAACACCATGACCCCACATCCCGGAGAACCGGCCTGCGCCCAGCCGCGCAGGCACGCGGCCACACATGCTTCCGAGGACGAACGATCCCGTCAACTCGATGCCCCCGGCGGCGCCCACCGTCGTGAACCACCATCGACCCCGCTGCCACCGCCCGTTCCGGCGCCAGTGCGGCCGCTGACGCCGAGGAGGGCACGGTCAGTCGGTGGCCCGGGCGGCGGCCGGCAGCGGTTCGACCCCGACGACCCGGCGGATCCGGGTGGGCTCGACGAACACGGTGACCCGCCGCTCGCCGGGGATGCGCCAGCCGTACTCCTCGACGCCGAGGTACTTGCGGGCGAGACGGTCCATCTGCCGGTCGGCCTGCTCGCCGGTCACGAACTCGACGGCCCGGCCGTGGATCTGGACCCGGTCGTACGGATCGGCCGGGTCGGAGGCGGAGAGGCAGACCCGGGGGTCGTGGCGCAGGTTGCGCTCCTTGATCCGGCCGACGGAGGTGTTGAAGTACACCCGCTCGCCCTCCAGACCGACCCACATCGGCGTGACGTGCGGAGCACCGTCCACCCCGGTCGTCGCCACGAACCAGATCCACGGCTGCGCCAGCCGCGCCCGGAGGTCCTCCGTCCAGATGTCCACCGGCCGTCCTCTCTCGTCGTTCCGCGGCGGCCCCTGACGGGTGCCGCCCGTCTGATGCCGCCTCAGCGTAGCGAGCCTCTCGCGCTGGAACGGGAAGTCGACCGGGCCGACTTCCCGTTCCAGTACCGGGCGGTACAGTGCGATTCGGTGCGACGGCCCCGCGCGGTCGGCCACCAGGTGGATCGGGGGAGGGACGGGATGGACGGACGCACGGTCGTCCTCAACGAGTTGGCGCAGGGCGTCCGGCCGCTCGGTGAGGGCCTGAGCTGGTTCGAGGGCATGGCCGACGCCGAGCAGTGCGAAGTCCTGCGCATGCTGGCGGAGTTCTGCCTCCAGGCCCGGGCCACCGGCGAGGACGGCCCGGAGAGCATCCGCCGGGCCGGGATCAGGCCCACCCACACCCCGGCCGTCCTGCTCGTGCGCGGGCGCATCGGCGAGCAGCTGGTGAAGATCGCCGACCTTCCGCAGGACGAACGGGCCAAGGCGTTCCGGCTGCTGGTGGCGCTCCTCGGTGTCGCCGACGAGCGTCGGCGGGCCGTCTTCTGCGCGGGCGGGTGTGGGCACGCCTGGCACCACGTGGGAACCTGACTCCGGCCGCGACCCCGACTCCGGCCGCGACCCCGACCCCGACTCCGACCCCGGCCGCGAGGAGCCCGGCGGTTTCGGGACGACGGCGGGGTGGCCACTTCGCCGAGAGCGCACGGATTGCGCCGTTCGGGTGAGCGCGGGGTTCGGCTGGGCGGCCCGGTGGGCAGAGCCTGCGACATGACGACACCCGGGATCACCCGCCGCCACCGCCGCCGTTCCACCGCGCCCGCGTCCGCCGCCCAGGCCCGGCCCGTGCGGCAGCCGGTCCCGGCTCCGCCGGTCGGCCGGTGCTGCCGCACGTGGTCCAGCGAACACCTCACCCGGAGCGGCCGGGCCGTCCGCACCACCTGGCACGAGCCCGCCTGCCGGTCCTGGCACACCACCGCGTGACGGGCGGTGGCCGTGCCGGGGGAGCGGCCGCTGCCCGGCCCGCCGTGCCGAACGCCGGGGGCGATCTACCATGAGAGGCGAGGTCCGCTGCGGCCCGTACCTTCCCTCGCTGAAACGGTAGGGAGGCCGGCATGGAGTTCGAGGCCGGATCCAGAGGTGGGGGCGGGGGCGGAGCGCGCTATCTGCCGATCGCCGAGCACGGGTTGATCGGTGATCTCCGTACGGCCGCGCTGGTGGGGACGGACGGCACCATCGACTGGTACTGCTGCCCGCGGTTCGACGCGCCCAGCGTGTTCGGGTCCATCCTGGACGCCGAGCGGGGCGGCTCCTTCGAGCTGGCCGCCGACGTGCCGGCCCGGACCCGGCAGTTCTACTTCCCCGACACCAATGTGCTGATCACGCGGTTCTACGCGGCCGACGGCGTGGCGGAGATCCAGGACTTCATGCCGGTCGTCGACGAGTCCCGCGAGGCCTCCCGGCACCGGCTGATCCGGCGGGTGGTGTGCGTACGCGGGACACTGCCGTTCGCGGCCCGGATCGCGCCCCGCTTCGGTTACGGAGCGGAGCCGCACACGGTGCGGGTGCGGGCGGGTGAGGCCGTCTTCGAGGCCCCGTCGATGGCCCTGGCGCTGACGTCGACCGTGCCGCTGGAGGGCGACGGCCGGGACGTCCGCTCGCACTTCAAGCTCCTGGAGGGCGAGTCCGTGGTGTTCGCGCTGGACCGGATCGGTGAGGACGTCCGCCCGCGGGCGTGTCCGCACGCCGAGGCGGAGGCGCAGTTCGAGGCGACCGTCCGGTTCTGGTGCGACTGGCTGAGCCGCTCGCGCTACCGCGGCCGCTGGCGGGAGATGGTGCACCGCTCCGCGCTGCTGTTGAAGCTGCTCACCTACGCGCCGACCGGCGCGATCGTGGCCGCGCCGACGACCAGCCTGCCCGAGCGGATCGGCGGCGAACGCAACTGGGACTACCGGTACGTGTGGGTGCGCGACGCGGCCTTCTGCGTCTACGCCATGCTCCGCCTGGGCTTCACCTCGGAGGCCGAGGCGTTCATGGCCTTCCTGTCCGAGCGCGGCATCATGCGGGGCGCCGGCCCGTCCGGCCCGCTGCAGATCATGTACGGCATCGACGGGCGCAAGGACCTTCCCGAGTCCGAACTGGACCACCTCGAAGGGCATCTGGGCTCGGCGCCGGTACGGGTCGGGAACGGCGCCACCCACCAGCTCCAACTGGACATCTACGGGGCGCTGATCGACTCCGTCTACCTGTACGACAAGTGGGGGCAGCCGATCAGCAGCGACCACTGGGACGAGGTCGGCGCCGTCGTGGACTGGCTCTGCGACCACTGGGACCAGCCCGACGAGGGCATCTGGGAGACCAGGGGCGGCCGGCGGGACTTCGTCTACTCGCGGCTGATGTGCTGGGTCGCGATCGAGCGGGCGATCCGGATGGCCAACCGGCGCGGCCTGCCCGCGGACCTCGGCCGCTGGCTGCGGAACCGGGACGCGATCTACCGGCAGATCATGCGGGAGGGCTGGTCCGCCGAACGCGGCGCGTTCGTCCAGTCCCTGGGCGCCGACGTCCTGGACGCCTCGGTGCTGATGATGCCGATGGCCAAGTTCGTCTCGCCCACCGACCCCAAGTGGCTGGCGACCCTGGACGCGCTCACCCGGGACCTGGTCTCCGACTCCCTGGTCTACCGCTACGACCCGGCGGCCAGCCCGGACGGCCTGCACGGCACCGAGGGCACCTTCTCGATCTGCTCCTTCTGGTACGTCGAGGCACTCACCCGGGCCGGCCGCCTGGAGGAGGCCCGGCTGGCCTTCGAGAAGATGCTCACCTACGGCAACCACCTCGGCCTCTACGCCGAGGAGATCGGCCGCACCGGCGAGCAACTCGGCAACTTCCCCCAGGCGTTCACCCACCTGTCACTGATCAGCGCGGCCTTCAACCTCGACCGCGCCCTCGGCTGAGCCGGGCGACGGAGCGTGGGATCCCGGATTCCGTGTCCCCGGGCGACCTCGGCCTCCTGATCGTCGGGGCGGAGGAGGGCCGGCCGGTTGGTTGGTGTGCGGGGCCGACGGAACCAGGTAACGTCTTCCTCGTGTGCTTCCAGACGCCGATCTACGAGTGAGCGCGTGATGGGCCCCTGCTGACGTCCTTCGACGTCGCCGCCCGTCCCCCACCGATGAATCCGTAGACCGCTTCACTTCACTTCACTTCACCACCGGGAGAACCCAAGACCGTGAGCAAGAACATCAACAATCCCGTGGGCATGGGCGGCGGCCAGCGCAAGAGGCTGTCCCGCGCCGAACGGCAGAACAACGGCCCGCACCGCAACCTCGACCGCCAGGGTGCAGCCGACCAGAAGGCCGAGCTGGTGCGCAAGATGCGCGAGAAGGCAGGAACGGCCGAGGGCGCCGAGCGGGCGGACGGCGACACCGCACAGGGCTGACGCACCACCGCAGCGCGCCGCTGCAGCGCGGCACCGCACGGGGCAGGGCTCCGGTACGGCGAAGGGGGGCCACCCCACCGTGGGGAGCCCGGGCGGTTGGGGGGGAGCCCCCAGCCCCCCCCCCCCGCCCGGCCGCGCCCGCGCCGCTCGACA
>NZ_JBHYGR010000102.1:11266-23543 GCF_042738155.1 Kitasatospora sp. NPDC059088
GCGGTCAGCCGGTCGATGCGCTGCCGGGTGTCGGCGAGTTCGGCGGCGATCGCGTCGGCCCCCGCGACCCGGGGGGGGCCCGCGGCGGGGTGGGGGTCCCCCCCGGGGGTGGGACCCCTTCGCGTAGGCGGGTCAGCCCGCTGCCCCCGCCGCCGGCCGGACGGCGACCGCGTCGATCTCGAAGAGCATCCCCGGCAGGGCGAGCGAGGCGACCCCGCTGAGCGTCTGCGCGGGCAGCCGGTCGCCCCAGGCCCCGGCCAGGGCCCTGCCGAGGACGGCCAGCTTCTCCAGGTCGTGGTCGACGATGTACGAGCCGAGCCGGACCACGTGCTCGAAGCCGAGGCCGACCCCGGCGAGCGCGGTGCGCAGGTTGGCGAGGGCGAGCTCCACCTGGGCGGCGAAGTCGCCGGGCACGACCTGGCCGCCGGCGTCGGAGGCGTACTGGCCGCCGATGAACACCGGTTCGCCGGGCGCGGAGGCGGCGTGGCTGTAGCCGAACGGCGTCGGGTCGTGCAGGCCGGGCGGGTTGGTGATGGTGCGGGTGTCGGTCACGGGGTTCCTTCCCTGGTGTCGGGCCGAGCTGGGTGCCGGGGCGGTCTACGGCTCGGACCGGGCGGCTTCCTCCCGGGCGTCGCGCCAACTCGGCGACTCCAGGAAGTGGTTGTCGAAGAGGTCCTGCTTGGCGAGGAGTTCCTCGACCGTCGCCTCGCCCGCGCGGATCCGCTCCAGCAGGCGGAAGTAGTCGAAGCGCTCCACCCCGGGGGTGATCACGATCAGCAGGTCCGCCCCGGAGTCCGGAGCCGCCGCGAAGGCGTGCGGCAGATGGGGCGGCACCACCACGAGGTCGCCGCTGCGGGCGGTGACCACCTCGTTCCCGACCAGCACCTGGGCCGAGCCGTCGACGACGAAGAACAGCTCCGAGGAGCCCCCGTGGTAGTGCGGAGTGGCGCCGTCCTTGCCGCGCCCCAGTGTGACGCGCAGGGTGCTCAGGGCGCCGCCGGTGGCGCTGGAGTCCGCCAGCAGCCGCCCCTTGCCGCCGAGCATTCCGACGGTCTCGGCTTCGTCGCCCCGCACCACCACGGCTTCCGGTCCGATCAACGTCATTGGCCTCTCCCCACAGTGCGTGCTCAGATAGTTCTCTGGCTGATAGTACTACGTCTAACTATCCCGCGCCGAAGTAATATGCCCCCATGGATCACGTGGACGTCATGCTCGACCAGTGGGGCCGGGAGCGCCCGGACCTCGACCTGGCGGCGGTCGGCATCGTCGGCCGCCTCGGCCGCTTCGCGCTGCTCGCGGGCCGGGTCGTCGAAGAGGTGTTCAAGCACCACGGCCTCCAGCGCGGCGAGTTCGACGTTCTCGCCACCCTGCGCCGCTCCGGCGCGCCGTACGAACTGATGCCTTCCGAACTCGCCGCGCTGCTGCTGATGTCACGGGCCGGCATGACCAGCCGGATCGACCGGCTGGAATCGGCGGGCCTGGTGGAACGCCGCACCGACCCGGCGGACCGGCGCAGCGTCCGCATCGCCCTCACGGCGGCCGGACGCGCCCTCGTGGACGCCGCCTTCACCGACCACGCGGCCAACGAGACCACGCTGCTCTCCGCCCTCTCGGGCGAGGAGCGGGCCGCCCTGGACATGATCCTGCGCAAGCTGCTCGCCGACGTCGAGGGCGCGGAGAGTCCGGCGCCCTGACGGCCCGTGCCGTCCGTGACGACTACCGCGCCTCGACGTACTCCGCTTCCGTCGCGGCGGTGGCCACGGCCGTCGGCCGGGCGGCGATCGGCCTGCCCGGCCGGCGCCCCCCGTCCGGGACCCTCGCGCCGCGCATCACCAGCGCGTCAGGAGGGGGACGGCTCCAACTCCCCCGCGAAGACGATGACCTGGTCGATGAGGCTCCGTCGCAGATGGACGACGTCCGTCCCCGCCAGGCGGGGGCCGCCGTCCGGGGTGGTGAAGACCCACCGGTACCGGGCCCACTCGTCCGGCATGTCCACCTCCGAGCAGCGCGCCATCGTGCCGGTCCCCGCCGGGTGGCGCCGGAGGTCCAGTACGAACCGCTCGACCGCCGCGATTCCCTCGCTGCGACCCAGTGGCCCCCAGAAGACCACGTCCGAGGTCAGCGCCTGGGAGAGGAGGGCGGTGACATAGCTGTCGTCCGAGGCGTTGAACGCGGAGATGAAGGTGTCGATCGCGGAGCGTGCCGTCTCTTCCTGCATCCCCCAGTCATACCAGCTGTTGCCCGGGCGTTCGTCCCGCGAGCCGCTTTCCGATCACGGTTGGGCGTCCCGCACGAGACGGAGGGTGCGGGAGGGGGTGGTGGTGCGGTTCAGGTCAGTTCAGGCCAGTGAGTGACATGTTCACGACAGTAGCGTGATCTCTCCGTCACTGTACGTGCCAGTACCGTCATGCTGTTCCTACGGAGACGAACGGCCCGCCGTCGTCTCCGGTGGCGCGGCCGCGCGATCGAGTGGCTGCCCTCCCATCCCGCCGGCGAGTGCTGTGCCGTCCGTCGCGGCCACGGCTGACGAGTAGCCGCTGCGGGTCTCAACGTCCTTATTCGTAAAGGGGATCGACTCATGCTGCCCACCATGTCGCAGGACGCCCGGGAGACCTTCCTCGCCGACCGCCGGGTCGGGGTGCTGAGCGTCGCGGACCCCAGAGAAGGCGACCGGGCGCCCCTGTGCGTGCCGGTCTGGTACGGCTACGAGCCCGGGGGCGAGGTCCTCGTCCAGACGGGGCGCGAGACGGTCAAGGGCCGACTCCTGCGCGCCGCCGGCCGGTTCAGCCTCTGCGTGCAGGACGAGCGGCGGCCCTACCGGTACGTGAGCGTCGAAGGGCCGGTCGTCGCCGTCGAGGACCCGGTGCCGCCGGCCGTCCGGGACGCCCTGGCGCACCGCTACCTGGACCCGGACGAGGCCCGCGGCTACCTCGCCGCCACCGCCGACCAGCTCAAGGACGACATCCTGTTCCGGCTTCGCCCGCAGCGCTGGCGGACCGCCGACTTCTCGGCCTTCGCCGCCGACTTCACCGAGCCCGCCGAACCGGCGGCCGACTCCGCCGCCCCCGCCGCCGACAGCGCGGACTGACCTGGCGTGCCGTCGGCGGCCCGCAGCCGCGGCCGACGGAGCCACCTTTTGAGAAGGATCCATGACCGACATCGACGTTTCGTCACGCCCGCTCCACCTCCCTGCCCCCCGCCCCGCGGCCCGCGCCTCCCGCGCCGACCGGCCGCAGGACCTCACCCTGCCGGAGCTCTTCGCCCGGCAGGCGGCCGCCCGCCCGGGCGCACCGGCCGTCCGCCACCGCGACCGCACCCTCGACTACGGCCAGGTGGACGCCGGATCGACCGCCCTGGCCGCCCGCCTCCTGGCCGCGGGCATCACCCCCGGCGAACCCGTCGGCGTGTGCGGCGGCCGCTCCCCGGAAGCGCTGATCGCCCTGCTGGGCATCCTCAAGGCCGGCTGCGCCTACGTCCCGCTGGACGACGACCTGCCCCCGGCCCGCCTGCGCGCCATGGCCGAGGACGCCGGACTGCGCGCCGCCGTCACCCTGCCCGGCGCCGAACGTCCGGTCCGCGGCCTGCGGGTGAGCATCCCGGTCGTCGAGGACGGGGACCGCGCACCGGCACCCGACCGGACCACGGGCGTCCCGTCCACCCCCGGAGACTGCGCCTACGTCGCCTTCACCTCCGGCACGACCGGCCGCCCCAAGCCGGTGGCGATCCCGCACCGGGGAGTCGCCCGCCTCGTCCTGGCCGACCGCGAACTGCCCCCGCCCGGGCCGGGCGACCGGATCCTGCACGGCTACGGCCTCTCCTCGGACGCCTCGACCATCGAGATCTGGGGCGCCCTGCTGACCGGCGCCTGCCTGGTGATCGCCGACCGCGAGGAACTCCTCTCGCCGACCGCGCTGGAACACCTGCTGCGCAGCCGGGGCGTCACCGTCGCCTACCTGACCACGAGCGTCTTCCACCTGCTCGCCCGGACCCGCCCCCAGGCGATGGCGGGCCTGCGGTTCGTCTCGGCCGGCGGCGAGGCGATGGACCCGCGCCTGGCGAACGCCGTCCTCGCCGCCTGCCCCGGCACCACCGTGGTCAACTTCTACGGCCCGACCGAGAACTCGGTGGTCTCCACCGCCCACGTCGTCCGCCCGCTGCCCGAGGACGCCGCCGGCGTCCCGATCGGGCGCCCGTACGCCGCCACCACCTGCCACGTGCTGCGCGCCGACGGCACGCCCGCGGCGCCGGGCGAGGAGGGCGAGCTGTACGTCGGCGGCGACGGGCTGGCCCTCGGCTACCCGGGCGACGAGCAGCTGACCGCGGAGCGGTTCGTCCGGCTGCCGCAGGTCGAACCCGGCGGCCGGCTCTACCGCACCGGCGACCGGGCCGTGCGCACCGCCGACGGCCTGCTGGAGCACCGCGGCCGCGCGGACCGCCAGGTCAAGCTGCGCGGCGCGCGGATAGAACTCGACGAGGTGGAGGCCCGGTTGCGCGCCCACCCCGCCGTGGCCGAGGCCGTCGTCGAGGCCGACAGCGACGCGCTGACCGCCTACATCACCCCCACCGCCCCGGGGGAGCCCCTGCCGCTGCCCGAGCTGCGCGGCTACTGCGCCCGCTGGCTGCCGCCGCAGGCCGTGCCCGCGCTGGTCGCCCTCGACCGCTTCCCGGTGACCAGCGGCGGCAAGGTGGACCGCAAAGCCCTCCGCGCCGTCGACGTCGGCCGCGCGGACATCCCGCCGCAGGAGCAGCCGGCCGAAGGGCTCGCCGCGATCCTCACCGGGATCTGGCAGCAGGTGCTGCGCACCCGGCCCGCCCCCGAGGACGACTTCTTCCACCTCGGCGGCGACTCCCTGCTCGCCTCCGAGGCCGTCACCCGCACCCTCGCCGCCCTCGGCCTCGACGCCGCACTCAGCTCCACCCTCATCCGGGCGCTGCTCACCGCCCCCACCCTCGCCCGCTTCACCGAGGCCGTCCGGGCCGCCCGCGACGGCTCCCCGAACGGCGCCGGGGCCGGGGAGAGCACCGTCGACTTCGTCCGGGAGAGCGAACTCGGCTTCCGCCTGCCGCCCGCCCAGGGCCCCGCGCCCCGCCCCCGGGACCCGGAGCACGTGCTGCTCACCGGTGCCTCCGGCTTCGTCGGCGCCTTCCTGCTGACCACCCTGCTGCGCCGCACCGCCGCCCGGATCCACTGCCCCGTCCGCGCCGCGAGCCCCGCCCACGCCGAACAGCGGGTGCGCACCGCCCTCGCCCGCTACGGACTGCACCTCGACGAGGCCGACCGGCAGCGCCTGGAGTGCTTCCCCGCCGACCTCGCCGAGCCGGGCCTCGGACTGTCGGCCGAGCGGCGCGCCGACCTGGCGGCCCGGCTGGACCTGATCGTCCACAACGGCGCCCAGGTCAACTTCCTCTACCCGTACGAGCAGCTGCGCGCCCCCAATGTGGAGGGCACCCGGGAGATGGTCCGGCTCGCCGCTCCCCGCCGTGTCCCGGTCCACTTCCTGTCGACCGTCGCGGTCGTCGCCGGCGCCGGGGCCGCCGGGGTGCGCGACATCGCCGAGGACGCCCCGATGGCCCACGCCGACGGGCTCACCATGGGCTACGCCGAGAGCAAGTGGGTCGCCGAAGGGGTGCTGCGCCGAGCCGCCGAGCAGGGACTGCCGATGGCCGTCCACCGTCCGTACGAGGTGACGGGGGAGCAGGTGAGCGGGGTGAGCAACACCGAGACCGCGATCTGCTCGCTCTTCCGGACGATCGCCGAGACCGGGCTGGCCCCGGACATCGCCCTGCCGATGGACTTCGTCCCGGTCGACCACCTCGCCGAGGCCGTCGTCCACATCGCCACCCGGCGGGACGCCGACGGCCGCACCTACCACCTCACCAACCCCCGTCCCGCGATGCTGTCGGACGTCATCGACCGGATGCGCGCGGCCGGCTGCGCGGTGCGCACGCTGCCCTACCAGCGGTGGGTGGACGAGCTGGTGCGCCACGTCGCCGCGAACCCCACCAGCGCCACCGCGCCCTTCGTGTCGCTGTGCGTGGACCGCAGCCGCACCGCCGACATGTCCGTCAAGGAGCTCTACTTCGAGGGCACCTTCCCGGTGCTCGGCCGGCACAACGCCGAGGCCGCCCTGGCCGACAGCGGGCTGCACTGCCCGCCGGTCGACGCCGCCCTGCTGGACCGGTACCTGGAGTACTTCTTCAGCTCCGGCTACCTCCAGCGCCCCACCACCACCACCGGCGTCCGGGAGGGCACCCGATGACCGACACCGCCGCCCCCGCCCCGATCCCCGTCCCCGAGGTGACGCCCGGCACCGCCGGACCGCCCTGCGGCTACGCCCGGCTGCGCGCCGAACAGCCCGTCGTCCAGGCGCAGTTGCCCAACGGCGAGACCGCGTGGCTGCTCAGCCGCTACGCGGACGCCCGGGCCGCCTTCGCCGACCCGAGGCTGGTGCGGCCGCTGCTGTCCGCCTGGCCGCCCGTCGAGGGCGACGACGCGCCGCCGCCCTGCCTGCCGACCTTCCTGGAGATGCGGGGAGAGCACCACGAGCGGGTGCGGCGCGCCGTCCTGCCGCTGTTCGGCCGCGGGCGCCTGGAGTTCATGCGGCCCCGCATCCGCGCCATCGCGGAGGAACTGATCGACGCCATGACGGCCGACTCGCCCGACCGCACGGCCGACCTGGTGGCCGACTACGTCGAACCGCTGCCGCTGCGCGTGCTGTGCGAGACCATCGGCCTCCCGCACGAGGACCGCGACCGCTACCTCCCGCACACCCTCACCCTGCTCAGCGCCGCCGGGCTGACCATGGACGAGATCCTCGCCGCGCTGTACGCCCTCCAGGACTACGCCTCCGAGCTGATCACCCGCAAGGAGGAGGAAGCGGGGGAACCGAAACAGGACGGGGACTACATCCGGCTGCTGCTCGCCGAGACCCGCCGCCCCGGCAGCGAGCTGGACAGGGACGACGTGGTCAGCTTCGTCGTCACCATGCTGATGGCCGGCTACAAGACCAACATGCAGCACACCGGGAACGCCCTGCTCACCCTCCTCACCCACCCCGACCAGCTGCGCCGGCTGCGCGAGGAACCCGCCGGGATCGCCGGCGCCGTGGACGAACTGCTGCGCCACGTACCGCTGATGAACGCGATCAACATCCTCGTCGCGGAGGAGGACCTCACCCTCCACGGGCAGCTGATCCGGGCCGGGGACGCCGTCGTGCCGGTGCCCGCCTCCGCCAACCGCGACCCCGAGGCGTTCACCGACCCCGACCGCCTCGACCTCACCCGTACGCCCAACCCGCACCTCGCCTTCGGCCACGGCCCGCACGCCTGCACCGGTGCGCACCTGAGCCGGATGCAGCTGGCCGTGGTGATCCAGGTGCTGTTGGAGAGGCTGCCCGGCATCGAACTGGCCGAGCCCGCCGAGTCGCTGCCCTGGGACGAGACCACCCCGCTGCGCGCCCCCGCCCGGCTGCCGGTGCGCTGGTGACGGCGGCACCCCCGCCGCGCACCCCTGCTCCCGTACAGCCGCGCACCCCTGCTTCCGTAGAGAAAGGACCGCGCCGCATGAGCGCACCCCAGGCGCCCGCCACCACCGACGAGGTCCCGGACGGCATCCCGGACGTGGAGGCGCTGCCCCGCTACCCGTTCAGCACCGACGGCGACCGCCTCGCCCCCGAGCTGGACGAGCTGCGCAGCCGTTGCCCCGTCGCCCGGGTCAGGACCAACGCCGGTGGCGAGGCCTGGCTGGTCACCGGCTACGAGCTGGCCCGCGACGTCCTGCGGGACCGCGCCTTCGCCCGCTCCGTACTCGGCGAGGCCGACAGCCCGACCCAGGACGCCCCGATCCTGGCACCCGAACTGCTGGACGCCATGAACCACCTCCAGCAGGCCGGACTGCGCGACGAGGTGCTCGCCGCGCTCGGCCGCAACCAGCCCGAACTGCCCGCCGACTGGGTCGCCGAGGTGACGCGGGAGGGCCTGGAGCGGATGGTCGCCGAGGGCGTGCCGGGCGACCTCCAGCGCCACTTCGCCGAGTGGGTCGCCGCACAGTGCCTGTGCCGGCTGCTCGGTCTGCCCTTCGAGGACCGTGCGTGGCTCGCCGAGCGCGCCGACAAGGACCTCACCATGGCCACGTACTCGGACGAGGAACTGGCCGTCAACTGGGAGGAGATCCGCGCCTACATGGCGGCCTTCCTGGCCGCCCGCACCCCCGGGCAGCCGCGCGGCCTCGCCGACCGGCTCGCCGACCTGAACGCCGACCGGCCGTCCGAGGGGCCCGCCGGGCCGAAGGGGCTGAGCGACGAGCAACTGTCCAACATCGTCTCCGTGCTGTTCGTCAGCGGCTACGAGGACTTCGCCGGCTTCCTGGGCGTCGCCGCCGTCAACCTCCTCCAACACCCCGAGGCGATGGCGGAGTTGCGGGAGAGCCCGGAGGCGACACCCCGGCACGTGGAGGAACTGCTGCGGTGCAGCGTCGTCCTCGGCAACGCCATCCCGCGCTTCGTCACCGAGGACACCTCGCTGGGCGGCGAGCGGGTCAAGGCCGGTGAGCTGATCCTGCTCTCCCTGGACGCGGCGAACTACGACCCCGGCACCTTCGCCGACCCCGAGCGGTTCGAGCCCGCCCGCTCGCCCAATCCCCACCTGCGCTTCGGTCACGGCCGTCACCACTGCCCCGGCGCCCACCTGGTGCGGCGGCAGTCCGACACGGCCTTCCGGGTCCTGCTCCAGCGGTTCCCCGGGCTGCGCCTGGCGGTGCCGGTGGACGAGGTGCCGTGGCACCCGAACCGGATGGCCATCATGGCCGCCGCGATTCCGGTCACCTGGTGACCTGACCCCGCCCCGACCCTGCTCCGACCCCGCCCTGACCAGACCGGACCAGACCCGCGCCCCCTGCCCGCACGCCGGGCCGGGGGCGCGGCCGTCGTCGCCCCCGGCGGCTTGCGTCGTCTCCATTTCGCCTCGCTCATAACCTTTCAGAAAGGTTACCTCTCTCAGGTGTCCGACAGGCTCGGGTCGCTACTTTGCGGTGGTTTGTGAGTGGTTGATGACGCACCATCACGCCGGGAGCCCAGAAGCGGTTGACGGCTGGGCTGGTGGGATGCCATCGTCATAACCGTTCAGAGCAGTTACTCGGATCCAGGGGTGGAACCATGGCCAAGGAGCACGAGCGGCATGCCCGAGGGGCACCGGTGGGGCGGCGGATGCTGCTGGGGACCTTCGCCGCGGGGATGGCCGGACTCGCCGCCGCGCCCCCGCTCCAGCGCGGGTGGGAGAAGCTGCTCGGGGCGGCCTCTCAGCACGATCCGACCGGGCTCACCGGGCTGCTGCCGGACCCCGGCGGCTTCCGGTACTACAGCATCGTCGGCTCGGTGCCGCGCAAGGACGAGACCGACTACAGCCTGCGGATCGACGGCCTGGTCGACCGCCCGCGCAGCTACACCCTGCCCGACCTGCGCGCGCTGCCGCAGACCCGGATCGTCCGGGACGTGCTGTGCACCGACGGCTGGCGGGTGGACGGCACGCCCTTCCAGGGGGTGCGGCTCGCCGACCTGCTGGACGCGGCGGGCGTGCGCACCGAGGGCAAGGCGCTCCGCTTCACCTGCTTCGACGGCGCGTACAGCGAGAGCCTCACCCTGGAGCAGGCCCGGCGCCCGGACGTACTGGTCGCGCTCACCATGCAGGACCGGCCGATCAGTCACGAGCACGGCGGCCCGGCCCGGCTGTACGTGGCGCCGATGTACTTCTACAAGTCGGCCAAGTGGCTCTCCGGCATCACCGTCACCGACCGGGTCATCCCCGGCTACTGGGAGGAGTACGGCTATGCGGTCGACGGCTGGCTCGACGGCGCCGACCGCAGCGCCTGAACCTGCACGGCCCGAACCGGCGCTGCCCGAACCGGGCGACCGGGTCCGCCGGTTCACCCGGGCGCAGCGCCTGGTCCACCGGAGCACCGGACTGCTGATGCTGCTCTGCCTGGCCGCCGGAGCCTGCCTCTACCTCGGTCCGCTCGCCCAACTCGTCGGGCGGCGGCACCTGATGGTCACCCTGCACGAGTGGTCCGGCGTCCTGCTGCCGGTGCCGCTCCTGCTCGGCCTGTTCTCCCGTGCCGTCCGCGCCGACCTGCGCCGGCTGAACCGCTTCGCCCCGTACGACCGGCAGTGGCTGCGGGCCGCGCGCCGCCGCCTGACCGGGCCGCAGGACCGACCGGCGGGCAAGTTCAACGCGGGGCAGAAGCTCTACGCGGGCTGGATCGCCGGCGCTGTCCTGGTGATGGCGGCGACCGGACTGCTGATGTGGTTCACCGGGCTGCTGCCGGCCGTCTCCCGGACCAGCGCGATCTTCGTCCACGACTGCCTCGCCTGGGCGGTGGTCGCGGTCCTGATCGGGCACACCCGCCGGGCCCTGCGGGACCCGGAGTCGCGCCGGGGCATGCGCACCGGCCACGTCAGCCGCAGCTGGGCGCGTCGTGAGCACCCGCACTGGCTGCCGGAGGAGCGGGCCGGCGCCGAAGCCGCCCCGCGCGACCACGCCTGACGGCGGGCCGGATCCGGCCCGGACCGTCAACCCCGTTACACCCAAGACCACTTCACACACCTGGAGGAACTCCCGATGAAACGCTCCCTGACCGCCCTCGCGGTCGGCATGTCCCTCGCCGCCGTGCTCTACGCGCCCGGCGCCCTGGCCGACACCACGCCGCTCACCGCCACCAGCTGCGCCGCCCCCGCGGTGACGGCCCCCGACGGGACACAGGTGGAGGGTGTCAGCGCCGTCGCCCACCCGGCGGGCACGGTCGACGTGCCCGCGGTGTTCCCGCTGGGCGCCGACCACGTCCCCGACGTCCCCGCCTTCTGCGACGTCACGGTCACCCTCACCCACCCCGGCCAGGGCGACCACGCCAAGGTGCGGGTCTGGCTGCCGCAGCAGACCTGGAACGGCCGGCTGCAGACGATCGGCGGCCAGGCCTACGCCGCCGGTGACTACGGCAGCAAGCTCGCCCTCGCCGTGAAGAGCGGCTACGCCGCCGCCACCACGGATGCCGGCGTCGGTACGTACCTCGACAGCCACTGGGGGTTGAAGGCCGACGGCACGGTCGACGCGGCGCTGCTGGAGAACTTCGCGTCCCGCTCCGAGCACGAGGCGGCGGTCGTCGCCAAGGACGTCATCGCCGGCCACTACCAGCGGGCCGCCGCGTACTCCTACTTCAACGGCTGTTCGACCGGCGGGCGCCAGGGGTACGCGGAGGCGCAGAAGTACCCGGAGGACTACAACGGCATCCTGGCCAACGCGCCCGCCGTGCACTGGGCGGAGTTCGAGGTCGCCACGCTCTGGCCGCAGATGGTGATGAACGAGCAGCACACCTACCCGACCGCCTGCGAGTTCGACGCCTTCACCGCCGCCGCCGTCCAGGCCTGCGACGGGCTCGACGGCGCCCGGGACGGCCTGGTGTCCCGGCCGGACGAGTGCGGCTTCAACCCGCGCCGGCTGATCGGCACCACCGTCGAGTGCGAGGGCAGGAAGGTGACGATCACCGAGGCCGACGCCGAGGTGGTCCGCCGGATCTGGGACGGGCCGCGCACCACCGACGGCCGCCGGCTGTGGGCCGGGGTGCCCAAGGGCGCCCAGCTGAGCGCCCTCGCGGGGCACACCACGGACCCGTCGGGCAAGCCGGTGGGCGCGCCGTTCCCGGTGCCCGCCGCGTGGGTGTCCACCTGGGTGGCCGAGCAGCCCTCGCTCGACGTCACCACCCTCACCACCGCGCGCTTCACCGAGCTGTTCCAGCAGTCGGTGGCCGAGTACGACGACGTCATCGGCACCGACGACGCGGACCTCTCCGCCTTCCGCGACGCCGGAGGAAAGCTCCTCAGCTGGCACGGCTCGGCCGACGAGTTCATCCCGGCCGACGGTACGGTGCGCTACCGCAAGCAGGTGGAGCGGGAGCTGGGCGGCGCGCAGCAGGTCGACGACTTCTACCGGCTGTTCCTGGTGCCGGGCGCGGCCCACTGCGGGCTCAACGGTCCCAGCGGCCGCACCGACGACCTCGCCGCGCTGACCGCCTGGGTCGAACAGGGCAAGGCGCCGCAGACGCTGCCCGCCACCCTGAACACCGCGGACGGCCGTACGGTCAGCCGCAACCTGTGCGCCTACCCGCTGGTCTCCCGCTACAGCGGCCACGGTGACGTCGCCGACGCGGCCGCCTTCCGCTGCGTCCCGGCCGACCGGCACTGACCCGGCCCCCGCGGCAGCGCGGGGGCGCGCACCACACTCTGAGCGACCG